>JAFAHL010000048.1 GCA_019237215.1 Hyphomicrobiales bacterium
TGCTCGAAGGCCTTCAGGAATATCCCCTCTGGTGAGTCTGACGAATCCTGGGTCGACGTGGTGGAGGTTCTGGATCCGCACCATCCGCTCTACGGGCGAACATTCCGCGTCATCAGGCACGTGCCTCGCGGGAGCGGCAATTTCTCGCCATCGTACGAAGTTGAATATTTGCAAAGCCACAGTTTATTGGTTCCCATAACGGTTACTGAGCCTTATAATCCAAAAACGAATCAGACGAAGCTAAGCATAGAGGCGCTTCGTGATCTCGTATTAGCGGCTGAATGTCTCGAAAGCCATGAGCGTGGATCCGAAAGATCTGTGGGCGGCGCTGCCGCCGGCTCTACGGCGTCAAATCGTCGACGACGTCGCCGCGGTCCTGGCGGAGATCTCTCGTGAAGTCCGAGCTGATCAAGCCAACCCACCTGACGCGCAAGGCGGTCGTCTACATTCGCCAGTCGACGCCCCATCAGGTCGTGAGCAATCAGGAAAGCCTGCGACTTCAATACGCCCTTCGCGAGCGCGCCCGCGAACTCGGCTGGCATGAGGCGGACATCGACGTGATCGACGCCGACCTTGGCCTGAGCGGCGCGTCCGCCGCAGGGCGCAGCGGCTTCAAGGAACTGGTGGCGCGGGTCAGCCTCAGCGAAGTCGGCCTGATCCTGTCGATCGATGTGACGCGGCTCGCGCGCAACTGTTCGGACTGGTATCCGCTCTTGGATATCTGCGGCTTGCGCGGCTGCCTCATCGCTGATCGAGACGGCGTCTACGACCCGGGAAGCGCCAACGGGCGCCTCCTCCTCGGTCTAAAGGGAACGATATCCGAGCTCGAACTCCATACCATCCGCAGCCGGCTGACCGCAGGTCTGCTCGCCAAGGCCGAGCGTGGCGAACTGGCGCTCTCCCTGCCGATTGGCCTGGTGCGCGATTCGACCGGCGTGGTGGTCAAGGACCCCGACTTGTCGGTTCGGGAGCGTCTCGAACTTGTGTTCGAGATGTTCCTGAAGTTCCGCACCGTAGCCAAGGTCATGCGGGTTCTCAACGAGCGCGGCCTGGATCTTCCGCGCCGCGATCGGCACGGCGATCTGCGCTGGGCCCGCGCGACGATCTCGTCGGTGGCGTCGATCCTCAAGAACCCCGCCTACGCTGGCGCCTTCGTCTACGGCCGGACGCGCATGCGTACCCCCGCTCGCGAAGGCGCATTAAAAGCCAAGGCGCCGCGGCCCATGGATGAATGGCGGATCGTCGTCAAAGACCGATACCCCACCTACATTGACTGGCCGACCTATGAAAAAATCGGCGCCATCATCAGAGATAACCGGGCCGAGTACATGCGCATCAAGACCCGAGGCGCGCCTCGCAACGGCGGACTCCTCTTGCACGGCATTGCCTGGTGCGCCCGATGCGGACATAAGATGTTCGTCCGCTACAAGGGCGGCGGCCAGTACGTATGCAATCATCTGCGCTCCAACGAGGGCTTGCCAACCTGCCAGGAGATGCGAGCAGCGCGGATCGACAAGGCCGTGGCGGACGCCTTCCTGACAGCGCTGGCGCCGGCCGAACTCGACGCGTTGTCGAAGGCTCGCCGCGCCCAGCACCAGGTGGACTCCGCGCTTCGCGCCAGCGCCGAGCGCGACCTCGAAAGAAAGCGGTATGCCGCCGCTCTGGCCGAACGTCAGTTCAATCGGGTGGACCCCGACAATCGTCTCGTCGCCGCCGAACTCGAGCGCCGCTGGGAAGCGGCGTTGAACGAGGTTCGGGCGGCGGAAGAAGCGCTCCAACAGGCCCGTCGCCAGCCGGTCGCTCAGATCGGAATGGACAAGGCGCTGCAAGGCAAAGTCATCAGCCTCGCGGGCCGTCTCCCGCAGATCTGGGCCGACCCGACCACGACCGACGCTCAACGCAAAGCGCTGCTGCGGTGTCTCGTCGACAAAGTCGTGCTCGACCGCGGCGAACACGAGATCGCCTCTGTTCGGATCGTCTGGCGCGGCGGGGCAGTGACCAACCTCGAGGTCAGGCGGAGGGTCAGTTCGGTAAAAAAGCTCGCGCGCGGAGCGGAAATGCGCGATCAAGCGCTCAATCTCGCGCGCGCCGGCATGTACGACGATCAGATCGCCGCGGTCCTCACGAGCGGGGGACATCGTTCCCCCAACAGCGAGGACGAAGTCCTCCCGATGACTGTCCAAAGAATCCGACACGCCGCCGGGATGCCGATAACGATGCAGCGCACCCGTTGGACGCATCCCATCGGCGTACTGACCGCCAACGAACTGGCTGCGAAGCTGAAAATTCCGGTGAACTGGCTCTACGTGCAGATCAGGAAAAGAAAGCTGTTCGTGGATCGTCAGCCCAGCGGAGCCTACCTCTTCAATGCCACCGCAGCGGTCCTCGATAGCGTACAATCCCTGCG
>JAFAHL010000151.1 GCA_019237215.1 Hyphomicrobiales bacterium
AAGTTGAGCCGCTCCGCCTCGGCGAGAAAGTCCGGGTCCTTGGTCGTGCGCTCGAAGGCCGCGATCAGCGCCGCCTTGCGATCCGCGGGAACGCCGGGCGGGGCCGCGAACGGCCGCGCCATGGCCTGCCCGATCAGCATCAATTTCAGGATTTGACGCTGGTCTACTTGCTTGGCGAGCGAGCTCGCCGATGGAACATCCGGCAGCTCCGGCTGCGTCCTGATCCCGGCTTGAACCAGGATGTTGGCCTTCTTGTTGCCCGTGAGCCAATGCGGGTAGCGGCCTTTGAGCGTGCTCCACGACAGCCCACAGAGCCCATCGACCTCGCCGCGCTCGGTCGCGAGTTGGATCTCGTTGGTGCCGGGGTAGCCGTTCACCATCTTGATCTTGGCGCCGAACACGTTGCGATAAAGCAGCGCGAAAATGTTGGGATCGGAACCCGCGCCCTCGCTGCCAAAAGTGGCGGGTGTGACGAGGAGATCGCTGAAGGTCTTCACGGGTGCGTCGCGGCCGGTGACGCAGAGGCTCACCTCGTCGGTGACGCTACCGAGCCAGGTGAACTGGGTGCTGTCGAATTCGGCCTTGTCCAGCAACGGCGCAATGCCCTGGCTGCGCGAGAACGTGCCGATGACCGAGCCGTCTTTCGGGGCGACGGAATAAAGATAGTTGGCGGCCTTGAGGCTGCCGGCGCCGCTCATGTTCTGCGGCACCACGTTGGGATTGCCGGGAAGATGTTTGCCGAAATGTCGCGCCAACAGCCGTCCATACGCGTCGTAGCCGCCGCCTACGCTGTAGCCGATGATGAGAGAAACGGTCTTGCCCTTGTAGAAATCCTCAACCCCGGCGCAGCGAGCGGCCTGCGTCGCGACGGCGGCGGCGAGCGCGGCCGCAATAACGCTGATCGCAAACATCGAGACGCGACCGATCGGACACATGGCCATCGCGTTCAGTGCTTGGGAAACAGTTGCGAAAATTTCGACCGCAAGCGCTTGCGCAGATCGGCGCTGACATCGACCGTGACCGGGAACGCTCCCTTCAGCTTCTTGTCATAGGGGATGCAGGCATCGATCAGAATGCGATTGTTGAAGTTGCCGGGAAGGAAAAGCGGGTCGCGCTTGGAGGCCCAGGCCTTTTGAATCATGTCGATATCGGTCAGCGGATCGAAGCGCGTGCACATTGCCCACAGCACCTGGTCGAGGTCACCGGCATCGATGTCCTCGTCGACCACCACCGTCCATTTGCCGGCATAAGCGCCGCCCTGGCACGAGGAGGCGATGTGCAGCGCCTGGCGGGCGTGGCCGGGATAGCGCTGGCGAATCTGGATGGCGGTGAAGCGGGTCGCAGGGCCGGCTTCGTGGTTCCAGACGCCCAGCACCTCGGGCACGCCGCAGGCGTCGAGCGCGCGCCAGATCTGCGCCGCCCCGGCGATACCCTTGAGCAGGCCGGTTTCATCGACGGGCTTGTGCTGCGGCGCGCAGGTGAGGATCGGGTCATGGCGGTGGAGGATGGTCTTCACGTTGACGTAGGGCCGCTCCTGCGTGTCGTCGGAGTAATAGCCCATCCATTCGCCGAACGGCCCTTCCGGCCGCACCTCGCCCGGCACTGTTTCGCCTTCGATCGCGATCTCGCAGTCAGCTGGAATCGGAAAGCCCGTATACGGCCCGCGCACCACGTCGACGGGTTCGCCGCGCAGGCCGCCGGCGATATCCATCTCGCCGATCTCAGGCAGCGGGCTCGATGACAGCATGAACAACAGCGGGTCCTGTCCACACAGGATCACCACCTTCATCGGCTGGCCGCGCTCGAAGTATTTGTCGCGATGAATGCGGCCGTGCTTGCCCTCGGTGATCTGGCAGCCGACGGTCTTGCCGTCGTAAACCTGGCTGCGATAGGCGCCGAGGTTGAACCAGCCCGAATCGGGATCCTGCGTCATCACGCAGTCGGCGGTACCGATGAAGCGCGCCTTGTCGAGCTCGTGGTGTCGCGGCACGGGAAACTTCAGCACGTCGACGTCGTCGCCTTCGACCACGTTCTCGAGCACAGGGCCGTCGTTCACGAAGCGCGGCGGCAGAGGCTTGAGATTCTGCATGCGGGCATGATAGCTGCGCACGACATCGACCTTGCGCTCGTATTCGAGCGGCAGGCCGAGCGTCAAAGCGATGCGGCGCACGGAGGACAACTGCCCGTAGAGCGTGCGGAAGCCCCTGGGATAACCGGGCACGTTGTCGAACAGCAGCGCCGGCGCGCTGCCGCGGCTCTTTTCCGTGAGCATGTGGGTGATGGCGCCCATCTCGACGTCCCAATGCGCGCCATCGACTTTGCGCAGCTCCCCCATCTTGTCGACTTGTTCGAGCCAGCCGCGCAACCCGCGGTATTGCATTCGCTGTTTCGATACTGCGTCGCCGCCGGTGCGGGCCATGCCGATCTCCATACCCTGGAATGCTCGATATCTATACAGCCGTCCAAATCCGCGGGCAAAGTGCCGTCCCTCCCGCCACCAGAGCGCTTGTGAATGACGGCCGAACGGCAAACGTCGGACGCGCGCCGCGCCTCGCGTTTGGCCATCGCGTGCGCGCTCGCAAGCTACGCGGGAACGAGATTATCGGGTGGACGGGGGCTCCGATGCGCCGTCTTCCGGCTCCGCCTCCACCGCCTTGGGACCGCGGCCGCCGCCTCTGCCGTTTCTCGATTTCGATGGCTCTTTGGCGGTGTCGGAGACCTCCTCAAGCGTGGCACTGCGCTGCGGCGCTCCCCGCCCGGCCAACATATCGCGTTGCAGTCGCGCGTAGTCCCTGCGGGTCGTCTCCAGCGCGCCCTGGGCGACGGCGAGCTCCACGCGCTCGCGCTGCAGGCTCGCATTGAGCTCATCGATACGCCGTTCGGTCTTGGCCCGATAGGCTCCGGTGTCGACCTCGATGCCAGCGATGCGCTCGGTCAGCGACTTTATCTTCTGCTCGGCGTGGGCAAGCGCGGTCTCGCGCGCCTTCAGCGTGTCGGCCAGGATGCCCGATCGTTCCGTCAGCGATGCCCGCGTCTGCTCGAGCTCGCGGGTCTTGGTGTCGAGCCCATCGCGGGCGACGGTGAGCCGCTCGACAACCTTTTCCGTGGCGTTGCGTGCGATGGTCGCTTCCACCGCCTTGCGCTCCAACACCCTGATGTCCTCGGTGCGCGCGGCAAGTGTCTGGCGCACCTCGGCGAGCAATTTCTCCGCGGTGGCGGCGCGCGAACGCAGCGCCTCGAGCCGCAGATTCATAGCGTAGGCTTCAGATTGATGGCGCTCGTTGGCCTCATCGCGCGCGGTCGCCAGCGTCACCCGCTCGTTCTCGACGGCGGCCAGGCTGATGTCCATCTGCTCCAGCCGCGCCCGCGCGGCGGTCAAGGCATTTTCGCTCTCGGTGAGGCGACGCGACAAGCGCGACGTCTCTGCCAGCGTCTGATCGAGCGCCGTTTGCAACGAGCGCTTGTCGTTCTCCAACAATAGCAGTTTTTCCCGCGTCAGCGCCCCTTCGGACTGCAATTCGACAATCCGTTTATCGGCGCTGTTGGCGTGATCGACGAGAATCTGGTTGGCCTCGCTCAGGGCCCGGCCATTGGCGGTCTCCTGCGCCAGTTGGCTTTCGAGATTGGCGATCTCCGCCCGCACCGCCACGATTTCGCTGGTAAGCTCGGTTTTGTCACTCTCGAGGCCGCGCCCGGCCTGCTGCGCCAACGTCAATTCGCGGCGTAGCTCTTCGCCCGCGCTTTCCAACCCCGCTGCCCGCTTCTCGAGCGCGCTGAATTCGCTGCGCACGCTCTCATGGCCGACGCGAAGCTCCGCCAGCGCATTGCGCAAGCCAACATTGTCGCTCTTCTCTTGTTCCAGCGCCTGCAGCGCCGAGCCGATGGGCTCGACGAGGTTGCGGAAGGCATCTTTGAGATCATCGAGCGCGCCGATCCGGCGGTCGGTATCGATCAGCAGGTTGCGCAGCGCCTCGTTCTCCTCGCCGACGCGGGCGCCGATATCGGCCAGGGTCGGCTCGCTGGGCTCTTCGGCGGTGGGTGAGCCAGGCCTGGCCGGCGTGGGCACCGCAAACGCCGTTGATGTGGATGCAACGCCTTTACGCGCAAGAAAATGGCTGATCGTACGCATGGCATCCCCACAACCTGATAAAACCTCCTGAGCTTATACAGATTTTTGCAACCCGTCACAATGACAACACCGGCGGCATCGGCAATAGTAACCATATTTTACAGGATCAAATCAGGATCAAATGCTTAGCGATGGGAGGGCACAAGGCGGGGCGCGACGGGACCGCTCGCGGGGAATCCAATAGGCGCGCCGTCGGCAGCGAGGGCGCGAGGTAGCGCGGCAGCGTGCGCGGGCGCTTATCCGCGCGGCAGAACGTGCGCCCATTTGGCACGGATGCGGGCATCGAGTTCCTTGCTCGTGCGCGCCACGATCGGAAAGGTGTCGCGCCGCGACCATGGCCTACAGGCATCGACGACGACGCGGGCATTGCGCGGATCGTCGCTGCCATAGGCCATGGGATCGAGCACCGTGCTCCAGCAACCGCGCAGGATTTCGATGCCTTCGCGCGGCTCGAAGCGCGTGCACATCGCCCACACCACCTGATCCATGTCGGCGGGATCGATGTCGTCGTCGACCACGACCACGACCCGGTTGGCATAGGCGCCGGCGTGGCATTGCGAGGCGATCAGCCCGGCTTGCTTGGCGTGACCGGCGTATTGCTGCTTGATCGCCACCGTGAGCCAGAGTCGGCTGCCGCCGGCGGCGTGCGCCCATACGCCTTTGACTTCGGGCACGCCGGCGGCTTCGAGCTGGTTCCACACGGCGCCGGAGCGATAAGTGCCGCGGTAGAAGGAGTCGTCGTCGGGCGGCACGGCCGGGATCGCACCGAGCAGTATCGGGTCGTGGCGGTGCATGAAGGTCTCGATGCGGATTGCCGGCTCCTTTTTCTTGCCGCCGGCGTAATAGCCGGTCCACTCGCCGAGTGGCCCCTCGTCGATCAGGTCGTTGGGATGAACGAAGCCCTCGAAGGCGATCTCCGCCTGCGCGGGAATGGGGAGCCCGGTGCGCGGCCCCTCGATCACCTCGACCGGCTCGCCGATCAAGCCGCCGGCCACGTCGTATTCATTTTTTCCGTATGGAATCTCAAGGCCCGCCACCATGAACAACGCGGGGTGCATGCCCACGACCACCGCGATCGGACACGGCTCGCCGCGCTCGTGATAGCGGCGCTTGATCAGATCGCCGTGCTTGCCCTTGGAGCACATGACCGTCGCCACGCCGGGGCCATGAGATTGCACGCGATAGGCGCCGTAGTTGATCCAGCCGGTGTCGGGATCCTTCATGATCACCATGCAGCCCGTGCCGATATAGTAGCCCCCGTCGTGCTCGTGCCAACGCGGCGTCGGGATGCTCCCAATGTTGACGTCCTTGCCGCTGCTGACGTTTTGCATGAGCGGCCCGGACTCGACCGTGACCGGCGCGATGCTGCGCGCCTCTTTCATGTATTTGCGCCAGTACGAGACGAGCTCGACCGCGGAACCGTCGATCGGCAAACCGAGCGTGAGATTGATGCGCCGCACCGAGGTGAGAATGTTCGCGAGGATGCGGTGGCCGGGGGGATAGCCGGGAATGTCGTCGAACAGCACGGCGCGGTTGCCCATCTTGCGCATATAGAGGTCGACGATGCCGCCGATTTCCGCCTCGCGCTCGGCGCCGCTGATGTCCTGCACCTCGCCCGCCGCGCGCAACGAATCGATCCAGCTGCGCAGGTCCTGCTTCGAGGGCTTTGGCGCGTTCTTGGCGGAGCGGTTGGCGGCTTCAACGACGGTTTGCATGAGGCACTCCTCGCTTTCCGGCTCGGTGCAGTCTAGCCCGCAGCCCGGCTGAAGGAGAGCAAAATCCGGGCGTTATGGACGGGGCGCCGCCGCGCTCAAGGCGGGCTAGGCCGAGCGTTCAAGATCTGCTTGAGGCCAAGATCTGCTTGAGGCGCTGGGGGGTCACCGGCAACTGCGTCACCGCACCCGGCATGCCGATGGCGTCGTCGATGGCGGAGGCAATCGCAGCCCCCACCCCGGTGATGCCGCTCTCCCCTGCCCCTTTGATGCCGAGCGGATTGAGCGGGCTGGTGTACTCCTCACGCAAGATGACCTCGACCTCGGGAGTCTCGCGCACCGTCGGCATGAGGTAATCCGCAAAGGTGGTCGCCAGCGGATCGCCGCGCTCATTATAAGTGAACTCTTCCAGCAGCGCGCCGCCCAACCCTTGGGTGAAGCCGCCGGCGATCTGCCCTTTCACCAGCGCCGGATTGATGGCGCGGCCGATGTCGTAGGCGATGACGTAATCCTCGACCTCAACGCCGCCAGTCTCGCGGTCGACCTTCGCCACCGCGAAGTGCATGCCGTACGGGTAGACCTGGTGCTGCACGTGGAACCAGCCCTCGGCCGACAAGCCCGGCTCGCGATCGCGAAGCGTGTTCGAGGTCGGCGCAAGGTGATCGGCAAGCTCGCCGAGACTGATCGATGGCCCCGAAGGCTGATCCTTGCGCACCACCTTCCCGTCGATGATGTCAAGCGCGTCCGCCGGCGCTTGCATCAGCTCGGCGGCCGCATCAATCGCCTTCGCGCGCAGCTTCACCGCGCCATTATGGGTGGCGGAGGCCGTCATGACGGTCGCGCGCGAGGCATGCGCGCCGATACCGTGAGCGATCCGATCGGTCTGGCCATGGGTCACGCGCACGCGCCGGTAGTCGACGCCCAAAATCTCGGCGCAAACCTGCGCCATCACGGTCTCGAAGCCCTGCCCGAGCGAAGCGCCGCCGGTGATGAGCTCCACCGCGCCCGAACTATCGACCTCGATGCGCACGCCGTCGGCGGGACCCAAGCCGCTCTTCTCGACGAACATCGCAAAGCCGGCGCCGACCGCTTCGCCGGCGGCACGGCGGCGCGCAAGCTCGGCCTTGCGCTTCTCCCACTCGAGCGTGGCCAGGAGCTTGTCGAGCAGCCCGACATAATCGCCGGAATCGTACTCGATCTGTTCTCCCAAGGCCTCGAGCGGCCGGTGATAGGGCATTTCATCGACCGCGATCGCGTTGCGCCGCCGCACCTCGTTGGCATCGATGTTGAGCCTGGTCGCGATGGCGTCGACCAGCCGCTCGCGCACGAAGGTCGTCTCATAGCGACCGGGCGCGCGGTAAGTGGCCGCCGGCGTCTTGTTGGTGAGACGAAAGTGGCCGACCGCGCGATAAGCCGGCACCCGGTAGGGACCCGGCAGGATGCCCGCCGTCATGTGCACGACGCGCGCGGCATGGGTGCGCACATAGGCGCCCTGGTCGTGAAAATAGCGGTCATCGATGCCCAGGATGCGGCCCTCGTTGTCGACCGCGGCGCGCAGGCGGTGGAGCTGTTGGCGCGAATGATTGGCCGCGATCAAATGCTCGCGCCGGTCCTCGATCCATTTCACCGGCCGGTTGAGGCGCATGGCGCCGACGCAGACCAGCACGTCTTCCGGATAGAGCTCGCCGCGGATGCCGAAGCCTCCGCCCACATGCGACTCGTGCACGTGAATCGACGAAGGCGCGCGCTTGAGCATGCGCGCGAGCAGCTCCCGATTGCGGTGCGGCACCTTGGCGGCGCCATGCAATTCGAGGATGTCGCGCGCGGCATCGTAGCGACCGATGGCACCGCGCCCTTCGAGCGGCACGCCGGAATGGCGGCCGATCGCCAATTCGAGTTCGACGACGATGGGCGCGGAGCGCAAGGCCGCGTCGACGTCGCCGTAACCCTGACGAATGATGCTCACCTCGGTGCTGCGGCCGGCCGAGAACTCTCCCGGCTCGGCGTCGGCGGCGAGCAGGATCGGCAGCTCATCGATCTCGAACGTGACGAGGTCGGCCGCGTCCTCGGCCACGTAGGGATCGTCGGCGAAGACGGCGGCGACCGGCTCGCCGACGTATCGCACCTTCCCGGTCGCAAGCACCGGTTGGCGATAGGGCTCGAGCGGGGGAATTCGTCCCTCGCGAAAGTCGATCGGCGGCACGTCCGCAATGTCGGCCGCAGTCCAGACCGCGATCACGCCGGGCAAAGCGCGCGCAGCCGACGTGTCGGTCGCAACGATCTTGCCGTGGGCGTGGTTTGCGCGGACGATCCGCATGTGCAGCTGGTGCGGGAAGGCAATGTCGCCGGCGAAGCGACCGCGGCCCCTGACCAGCGGAGGATCCTCCAGCCGCTGGACCGATTGCCCGATCCACTTGGTGTTGCTGCCAGCGCTCATGGGCCTGCGCCCGTTTTGCCCGCCATGACGTTGTGGACGCCGGGGCGGCGTTCGCCGATGGCGGACGCGACCGCGCTCATGCCGCCGCCTGTTCGAGCGCGCGGCGCGTGACGGTGCGGGTCAGGTCACGGCGGTAGGTCGCGCTGGTATTGGCATCCTCGAGCGGATCGATCGCGGAGGCCACTGCCGCGGCCGCCGCCTGGAATGCCGCATGGTCGGGCGGATGTCCCACAAGAACTTCCTCGGCCTGCGCAATGCGACGCGGTTGCGGCTCGACTCCGCCCACCGCCACGCACGGCTCCGAGATCACGCCGTCTTGCACGCGGAAGGTGACCAGCGCCATGGCGAGCGCAAAATCGCCGGCGCGGCGATTGAACTCGTAGAAGCCGAAACGGGTGTCGGCGGGAAGCATTGGGAGACGCACTTCGGTTAGAAGCTCGTCCTCGCCGAGCGCCGTGGTCATGATGCCGCGAAAAAAGTCTCGTGCCGGGATCGTACGCGTGCCGGTCGCCGTCCTCGCCACCATTTCAGCCTCGAGCGCCGCGGCGACGAGACACCATTCGGCGGCAGGATCGGCATGTGCGATGCTGCCGCAGAAGGTGCCGCGCGTGCGAATGGGATAGTGCGCGATGTGACGCACCACCGTGGCGAGAAGCCGACCCAGCGGCCCATCCGCCACGGGATGGTGGAAGGCGGCGTGGCGCACGCAGGCGCCGATGCAAAGCCGCTCGCCCTCGACGGCGAGACGCCGCAGCGCCTCGACCCCGTTGATGTCGACCAGATGCGCCGGGCGCGCCAGGCGAAACGCCATGATCGGCACCAGGCTTTGGCCGCCGGCGAGCACGCGCCCGTCCTCGCTCGCCACCTCGGCAAGGGTCTCGACCGCCTCTTCGATCGTCTTGGGCGCGTGATATCGGAACGGCGCGGGCTTCATCGTTGCTCACCGCGGATACGGTGGAGGTCGAAGCACGGACGAACGATCACCGCGGGTTGTCCCATATTTGGGAAATTGATTTTTTTTGGATTGATGCACAGTTGTTGGTGTATGTAAAGAAGCTGCGTCCTGCCAGGTACGGTCCGCTCGAGATGAAGCCACCACCGTTCCGCTATCACGATCCGAAAACGGTGAGCGAGGCCGTCGGGCTGCTCGGCAGCCTCGAAAATGCCAAGCTGCTCGCCGGCGGCCAGTCGCTGATGCCCATGCTCAACATGCGGTTCGTGCTGCCCGACCACATCATCGATCTCAACCGCGTGGAAGGACTGTCCTACATCCGCGAGGCCAAGGGCGCGCTCGAAATCGGCGCCATGACGCGCCAGCGCGACCTCGAATTTTCCGATGCGGTGCGCGCGCGCTGGCCGATCATGCATGAAGCCTTGCTGCAGGTCGGGCACCGGCAGACGCGCAACCGCGGCACGATCGGCGGCTCGCTCTGCCATCTCGATCCGGCGGCGGAACTGGTCTCGCTCGCGACCGGCCATGACGCGACCGTCACCGTTGTCGGTCCCAATGGCGAGCGCGAGCTGCCGTTCGCCGAGTTTCCGGTCGCCTATATGACGCCGGCAATCGAACTGAATGAACTTGTCGTCGGCGTGCGGTTCCCGCAATGGACCGCCAAGCACGGCTATGCCTTCGTCGAATTTTCCCGCCGGCACGGCGACTTCGCCATCACCTCGGCCGCCGTGCTGCTCGAGGGCGATGCCAGCGGCAAGATCACGCGCGCCTCGGTGACGATCGGCGGCATGGGGACGGCGCCGAGCCGCGCCCGCGAGGTCGAGCAGGCGGTCGTCGGACAGGTGCCGGCAGGCACGCTTTTCCGCGACGCCTGCGAGAGCTGCCGCAAGCTCGAAGCGATCGACGACGTGCATGCGCCGGCGTCTTATCGCCAGCATTTGGCGACGGTGCTGTCGCGCCGGGCCTTGGAGAAGGCGCATGCGCGCCTGCTCGATGCCCACGCGGGCCGCCCGCACTAGGAGTGACAATGGGAGAGAAGCGGAAAGTTGCTCTGACCGTCAACGGCAAGCGGTACGAGGAAGAAGTCGAGGTGCGCGTCACGCTGGCCGATTTCATCCGCCACCAGCTCGGCCTCACCGGCACCCATCTCGGCTGCGAGCACGGCGTCTGCGGGGCATGCACCATCCTTTTCGATGACCGCTCGGCGCGTTCCTGCCTGATGCTCGCGGTGCAAGCGGACGGCCACGATATTCTCACCGTCGAGGGCATCGCCCCGTCGGCCGACGAGCTGCATCCCCTGCAGCAGGCTTTCCATGAGCATCATGGCCTTCAGTGCGGCTTCTGCACGCCGGGCATTCTGACGACGCTCATCGAGTTCCTGCGCGACAATCCGGATCCGACCGAACAAGAGGTGCGGATCGCGATTTCCGGCAATCTGTGCCGTTGCACCGGCTATCAGAATATCGTGACCGCGACGCTCGACGCGGCCAAGCGATTGCGGGCGCAGCCAGCGCAATCGACTTGATTTTCTCCATCGTGGTCGACGCGTGTTCGGCCATGCCACGCATTTTTGCCATGGACAAGCCCGCGCACGACGGCGGCAAAATGTTCAACCGGTCATGGCCATCCGCTTCGACGATATCGGCAACCGCCTCAAAGCTTTTCGCCTAGGCTCCGGGCTGAGCGCCGACGAGATCGCCAACCGGCTCGGCATTTCGCGCACGGCGCTCTATCGCTTCGAGAAGGGTGAGCTCGCGAAGATCGAGACGCTGGAAAAACTCGCGGAGCTCCTGTCGGTGTCGGTGCCGACGTTGCTGGGCGTCGGCGTGGAATACGTCGCCTCCGCGGTCAGCTATTTCGAGCGCATGCGCCAGATCGAGGAGAGCTGCGAGCACATCATCGTGCTCGCCGGCCCGATCTCCTACCTCTTGGCCTCCGACGCCTTCGATCAGGCCCTCGGCGACATCTTGCGCGAGAGCATCCCGGACGCCCTGCCCGGACGCAAGCGCGCGCTCGATCAGGTCGACGAGATCATCGCGGTGTTGCGTCAGCGCAAGGACACCTACCGCCGGCGTCAGCCCGGCATCGTCAACCTCATCTCGGCGATCGAGATGGAGCACTTCTTGCAAAACGGTCTGGTCGGTCGCCTCGGTCTGCCGGAGAAGGTGCGGCACGAACGGCGCGCGTTGGCGCGGGCGGAGGCCGAGCATTTCGTCACGCTCATGCAGGACGAGCCGATCGGGGTACAGATCGGCATCGTGCCGGACACGCTGCCGCACGCGAGCTTTCAGCTTTTTCGCCAGCCGGACCGGCAGGTGCTGGCGCTCAGTCCGTTCCGACTCGGCGAGCAGCCCAATATCCGGGTCGGCGTGGCGATGATCACCTCGGCTCCGGAAGCATTGGCCCTGCACGAAAAGATGGCCAAGGATCTCTGGCAGCGCGCGCTCAAGGGCGCGGCGGCGGTCCGCCTGATGCGGTCGCTCCTTGAGCGGCCGTAGAGGTAGGATGGTAGGTAAGTTCCGACCGTCTTGTTCAGAATTTGGAAAAAATCTTGATTTTGATACAGATCGCGGGTACCGGCTGGGCAGCAAAGGCGTTTCCAGACGGGCTTTTCCTATGGCGCATCGGCCGTTCGCATCGGCGCCCTATGTCGTGCGCAAGGGCGCGCTCGCGCCTGCCGAGCCGCACATTCCGGCCGAGGAGTCCTTATGCCCGATCGTCTCCCATGACTGGGTCAATTCCGAATACAAGCACCTGGTCGTCGATGCTTCCCCCAAGGCGCTCGCGGTTAAGCCCGGCCAGTTCTTCAATCTGCTGTGCCCGTCGCCGGACGCGGGCGAGCTTTGGCTGCGCCGCCCGCAGAGCGTTTATCGCATCGACCCGCAGAACCGTCGCGTCGAGTTTCTCTACAAATGCGTCGGCCGCGGCACCTATGGACTGGCGACGCTGGAAGCCGGCGATGAGCTCAACATGGTTGGGCCGCTCGGGGTCGGCTTCACCATCGATCCCGCTTGCAAGCACATCGTCGTGCTCGGCCGCGGCGTCGGGCTTGCCACCCTGGCGCCGATCTCCCAGCTCGCCGGCGAGCGCGGCATCGGCGTCACCGCGATTCTCAGCGCGCGCAGCGCGGAGTTCGTGATGGCCGACGACCTGTTCGGGCGGGTCGGCGAGGTCATCGCCGTGCTCGATACCGACGGCACCAGCGCGGTCGAACACGTCGAGGCGATCCTCGAGCGGCTGATCGCGGACCGAAGGGCCGACGCGTTCTACACCTGCGGCTCAAACCGGCTGCTTCAATTGATGAAGCGCGTCGGCAAGACGCGCGGCATTCCCGGCCAAGTGGCGATGGAGCAGGTCATGGCCTGTGGGCTCGGCCCCTGTTACGTCTGCGTGCGCACCTTCGAGGTCGACGGCAAGAAAGAGCTTCGCCGCGTGTGTATCGAAGGGCCGGTATTCGATCTCCAGGAGGCAGTCGGATGGTAGACATGCGCGTGAAGATCGGGAACGTGGCGCTCAAGAACCCGATCATGCCGGCGTCGGGATGCTTCTCGACCGATCTTGCGCAGGTGATCGATTTGAACCGGCTGGGTGCGTTGGTCGCCAAGACCGTGTCGCGCGAGTTTCGCGCCGGCAACCCGCCGCCGCGCGTGTCCGAGGTCGAAGGCGGCATGATCAACTCCATCGGCCTGCCGACCAAGGGCATCGACTATTTCCTGAGCCACCAGGTTCCCGACTACAAGCGCTTCACGCCGCCGCTGGTCGGCTCGATCTCGGCGACGACGATCGAAGATTTCGAGGCCATGGCGCGCGACGTCAGCGTGTCCGAGATCGACGTCCTCGAGGTCAACATCTCGTGCCCCACGCGCGATCCGAAAGGCGGCAATTTCGCGCTGCACGAGGAGCATACGTTCAACGTCATGCGCCTCATCCGCAAGACCACGGACAAGCCGATCTGGTGCAAGCTCTCGCCCAACGCCGGCGACGTCGTGGCCATCGCCAAGGCGGCCGAAGCGGCGGGAGCCGACGCGCTGGTGGTGTCGAACACCATTCTCGGCCTCAAGATCGACGTCAACAGTTTCCGACCCGCGATCGGCAACAAGTTCGGCGGACTCTCGGGTCCCGGCATCAAGCCGATCATCGTGCGCATGGTCCATCAGTGCGCGAAAGCGGTGAAGATTCCGATCATCGGCTGCGGCGGTATCGTCAAGGTCGAGGATGTGGTCGAATACATGCTCGCGGGCGCGAGCGCGGTGATGATCGGCTATCTCATTTTCCGCAACCCTTCCGGCATCATCGCGATCATCGACGGGCTCGAAGCGTGGTGCGCCAAGCGCGGCTTTGCCCGCGTCGCCGATCTCACCGGCGCCATGATCGACGAGGCGCCGCGCGAAACCTACGCCGCGGCCGCGGCGCCGATCGGCTGAATTGAAGCTGCCCGAGCCGACGCGCGGCGTGTCGAGCTGAAATCTCCGCTTGTCATCCGGCGCAAAAGCGGGGCATGCAGTGGCCGCGCAGAGCTGAAGAGATCAAATCATGACTGCCGGCAGCGGCTTCCCTGACAAGAAAGTGATCGCCGAACTCACGGCCAAAATGCTGCTCGAGGTCGACGCGGTGCGCTTCATGGCGGACCGGCCGTTCATCTTCACGTCCGGCTGGGCAAGCCCGGTCTACACCGACTGCCGGCGGCTGATCTCGTTTCCCCGCGTGCGCGCGACGCTGATCGACTTCGCCACCGCCACCGTCATGCGCGAGGCCGGGTTCGAGCAGTTCGACGCGGTTGCGGGCGGGGAAACCGCCGGCATTCCATTCGCTGCCTGGATGGCCGACCGGCTCGGATTGCCGATGCTCTATGTGCGCAAGAAGCCCAAAGGATTCGGGCGCAACAGCCAGATCGAAGGTCATCTCGTCGAAGGCCAGCGGGTGCTGCTGGTCGAGGACATGACCAGCGACGGGCGCAGCAAAGTCAATTTCTGCGCCGCGTTGCGCCAAGCCGGGGCCAAGGTCGAGCACGCGCTGGTATTCTTCTTCTACGACATTTTTCCCGAGGCGCGGAAAATCCTAGGCGATCTCGGCGTGACGCTGCACGCGCTGGCGACCTGGTGGGACGTGCTCGCGGTTGCCAAGGCGAGCGGCAAGTTCGACGCGGCCAAGCTCGCCGAGATCGAGAAGTTCATGCATGACCCGGCGGGCTGGTCGAAGGCCCATGGCGGCGTCGCCACCGCTGCGGCGGAGTAGCAGGGAAGGAGTAGCAGGGAAGATGGCTGTGCTGGCAAACGCCGCGGCCCTGTGCGCCCCAAATCGGCGCCAACGAGACGTAAGTACCGTGTGAGAGGTGAGATGGCGAAATCGGAGGCGGATGTCATCGTCGTAGGCGGCGGCAACGCAGCATTTTGCGCGGCGCTTGCGGCGCAGGAACAGGGCGCATCGGTGCTCATGTTGGAGGCGGCGCCCGAGGAAGAATCCGGCGGCAACAGCCGCTTCACCGCCGGATCGGTGCGGGTCGTTTACAACAGCGTCGACGACATCAAGGCGCTGGTGCCGGATCTCACGGAACAGGAAATCGCCACCACCGATTTCGGCACCTATACGAAGGAGCAATTTTTCGACGACATGGCGCGGGTGACGCAAAATCGCGCCGATCCCGATTTGGTCGAGCTGCTGGTGACCAGAAGCTTCGATACCTTTTGCTGGCTGCGCGCCAAGGGCGTGCGCTTCATCCCGATCTATGGGCGCCAGGCATTCAAAATCGGCGGCAAGTTCAAGTTCTGGGGCGGCCTCACGGTCGAGGCGGTCGGGGGCGGCCCCGGCCTCATCAAGATGCTCACCGATGCCGCAACCAAACGGGGGATCGCGATTCGTTACAGCACGCGCGCGCTCAGCCTCATCCATGACGGCGTGCGGGTGATGGGCGTGCGCATCCGGCACGAGGGCGTCGAAAGCGAGCTGCGCAGCAAGTCGGTCGTGCTCGCATGCGGCGGATTTGAGTCCAATTCCGAGTGGCGCACGCGCTATCTCGGGCCCGGCTGGGACCTCG
>JAFAHL010000528.1 GCA_019237215.1 Hyphomicrobiales bacterium
CCCTGCGGTCCCGCAGCCGGTCAAGCTCGGACGCCAGAGACTCGATCGAGGCGAACGAAATATCATGACAAATCTGCGCGGCCGCAGCAAAGAAGGTTTCCGCGTGGTTCATCCGCCCACCCGCCCTCGCACCAGACGAAATTGCCGCGAACTCTTGCCACATCCGCCCGGCCATTTGAAGTGCCTTGTCGATGGAACTGGCACGCGTCAGCGGGGGGATGAGCCGAGCGATTCGTAAAGCTCCACATACCGTTGGACGGCGTGTGGCATCGCAAAGTTCTCCACAATGCGCGCGCGAGCCTTGCACCCGCGCTCCGCTCGCAGCGGCGCTGATTCGGCGGCCAATGTCCGAATGGCCGCAGCGAGCGCATCGGGGTTTTCGGGCGGTACGACGACGCCCGTGTCGCCGACGATGAGCTTCGCATCGCCGACGTCGGTTGCAACTGCAGGAAGCCCGCACGCCATTCCTTCGGCAAGCACGTTCGAGAATCCTTCGCCGAAGCGCGAACTGGACACGACGAAATCCGCGGCGGCGAACAAACGCGCCACGTCGTGGCGGCGGCCGAGTCGAAGGACGTTAGACGCGGCGGGAAGATTTTCCGTGCCGGCGCCGATCAGCACTGCGGACAAGTCGGGCAGCTCCGCCATCGCCGCGAGGAAACTGCCGTGGTCCTTCATCGCATCGACGCGCGCGACGTGCGCGAGCACGATTGCATCGTCGGCAATGCCGAGCTCGCTGCGCACCGCGTGCCGTGCGGCAGAGTCGGGCCGGAACTCGTCGATGTCGATGCCGTTGGCGATGACCTCCGCTCGCCGCGGGCGATAGCCCAGCGCCAAATGCGATTTGAGACCGGCGACAGAGTTGGCCGTCACCAGATCAGGCCATCGCGACAGCAACGCGCAGGCTTTCACCACGACCCACAGCCCGATGCCGTAGCCGCGCCAATCCATCGCGGTGCAGCGGATACTCCAAATGAGGCGCGTCCGTCTGCGCTGTCTCGACAGGACGAGCGCGACGAGCGCCGCGAGGTCGCCGTGATACATCCAGCCCTGCACGATATCGGGCCGACTCTCGGCGATCAGCCTGGCAAGCTTGAACAAACCCGTCGCAATACCGCCAGCTTTGTCGAACCGCAGCTCGACGACCCTGACGCTCCCCGCGCGCAGCCGTTCCACATGGGCTTCGGCGGGCAGAAGGCTCACGATGGTGACGTCGTCCGCGACGCCGGGCTGAGCCGACGCAAGCCGGGCCAACATCGCCTCGGCACCGCCGCCTCGAAGACCCGCCGTCACGTAGAGTACCTTGCGCGGCCGCAGCGTCACGCCCACCTCTCGCGCCACGCCTGCAGCATCAGCACGGTCCACAGCGGATATTGCCAGTTGCGGGTGCCTTCGAGATGTTCCTGCCAGGCTTGGCGCACCGGCGCGACCCGCACGAATCCATCAGATGCAAGCCGCGCGGGTGCGAGCAGCGATTCCGCCCATTCCCGTAAGGGACCGCGCAGCCAGGCATCGATCGGCACCCCGAAACCCATCTTCGGCCGGTCGATCAGCGACCTCGGTACATAGCGATCGAGCACCCGGCGCAGCAACCATTTGCCGCGCCCGCCGCGCACCTTGAACGCAAGCGGCAGGCTCCACGAGTAAGCAACGACGCGGTGATCCAGCAACGGCACTCGGCCCTCCAGCCCCACCGCCATCGTCGCCCGGTCGACCTTGGTCAAAATGTCCTCGGGAAGATAGCTGACCATGTCGAGGAACTGCATGCGCGGGACGAGATCGGGGAAATCGCCGGCGATGCCGGGATCCCACAGTGGTCCGCGCGGCTCTCGGCCAGCGGTGGCAACCTCGTCGGGCCGTTCCCATTGGCTCACGAGGCGGCGGTAGATCGCGTCCGGCTCGGGGTTGTCGAGGAGTGTCGTGATCTTGTGCAGCTTGTCGCCTGGCAACGCCGGCCGCCATGACGCCGGCACGAACGCAAACAACCGGTTCCAAGTTTGCGGCGCGAGCGAACGCAAGGCCGCAGTCGAAGCGCCGCGCAATGGACGTGGCACCATCTTGAACACACGCGCGAGCCGCTCCGTCCAGAGGTAGCGGTTATAGCCGGCGAACAGCTCATCCCCGCCGTCGCCCGATAACGCCACGGTCACGTGCTTGCGGGTCAATTCCGAAATGAGGTAGGTCGGGATCTGCGAGGAATCGGCGAACGGCTCATCGAACCAGTCGGCGAGACGTGGAATGACCTCGAGCGCATGTCGCGGCTCGACATAAAACTCGGTGTGATCGGTGCCGAGATGGGCGGCGACTTGCTTCGCACACTGGGCTTCATCATAGCCGCTTTCGTGAAAGCCGATGGAGAAGGTCTTCACCGGCCGCGAGCTCTGCGCCTGCATGAGTGCGACCACCGTAGAAGAATCGATCCCTCCGGATAGGAATGCGCCGAGCGGCACGTCGGCAATCATCCGTAGACCGACGGAGTCGCGAAGAAGTGCGTCGAGGCGGTCGATGGCCTCGTTTGCATCGGGCGTCGGATCGTTGCGCCGCTGCCCGGCGACTGCGATCGCGCGCAAGTCCCAGAAACATTTAGGCAGCGGCGCCGTACCTTCGCGCAGCGTGAGAATGTGCCCAGGGGCGAGTTTTTCGGCTTCGCGATAAATCGTGCGCGGCTGGGCAAT
>JAFAHL010000557.1 GCA_019237215.1 Hyphomicrobiales bacterium
GGGACAGAATTTGGCGCCCAAGCGATTGAAATAACGGCGTCGCGGACGAAACTGCTCACCCCCGTCCGCCCTCCCACTCGCTCTTCAGCAGCGCCATCAGAACGAGATCCGTCCTCGTTCCGTCAGGCAGGCGGTAGGCCTTCCGCAACAGGCCATCCCTCGTGAAGCCGAGCTTCTGGTAGACGCGCTGAGCGCGGGCGTTGCGGGCGAAGCAGTCGAGGCTGACCCGGTCGGCGCCGAGCGGCCCGAACGCCTCGCCGAGAACGAGGCCGAGAAAGGCGCTCCCGAGACCCTCGTCCGGGCGCGAGACGGCGATGCGCTTGAGGTAGAGATTGCCGTGCGGATCGCCGACGCCGCTGAGGATCGCGAACGCCTCGACGCCCGCTCTGATCCCGAGCCGATAGGCGTAAGCGGGCGAGGCCATCATGGCGCGGTGCTCGGCTTCCTCCGACCTGCCCACATGGAGCTCGAAGCCCGGCAGACGCTCGATCGCCATGATCGCCGGCAGATCGCTGGACGACGCGGGACGCGCGACGACCGCTGCCGGAATGGCCTCTCGCGCGGCGGTCGCCGATGCTTGCAAGCCTCGCCTCGCTTTGAGATTCGCCATTGCGCGCCGCGGCTCGAGCGTCTATACCGCCGCGCACTCTCGAGCGGAGCTTTCGCGCTCGAGTCCTCGGAGATGGGCGCTTAGCTCAGCGGTAGAGCACTACCTTGACATGGTAGGGGTCAGAGGTTCAATCCCTCTAGCGCCCACCATCTCCCAAAGCTCTCTAAGCCTTGGAAATGCTGACGTTTTCGCCCGCTGCTCGCGCGGCGCGTCTCAGGCTCATTCGGCACGAAAAGGAAGAACGGAGCGTCAACAAAGACGTGCGATCCGTGCGAATCGCGTGCGCCGTCGTTCCCTTGGCGTTCGAACAACAAGCGCATCCGTGAACTCGAATGGGCGATTTGCGGCGCGCTCAAGGTCGCTCGCGGCGACAGCGCTAGAGCCGCGAGGAGCGCCCTGTGAAACACGCGCCGCCAGTCGACGGCGCGCCGATGGTGCGCCTTGACGAGCATTGCTTCAACGTGGACTTGCGACCGCGGGCAGCGCGGCTCGCCGCCCTCCCGCTGGCCGGCTGCAAGCTATCCGTATCCGAACTTTGGCGGCCAGCATCGAGACCGACGACGAACATCCGGTTTATGTGCGAGGAGTGTATTCACTGGCCGGCCAATGTTCGGACGACCAGCTGATCCTGGCTCTTCAATTCGACAAAGCGCGCCTGGTCGGAGAGCGGACGGCTCTATCAACCAGTTGCGCGCCATCCTGCTGGAACGCGGCATGGTCGCGCCGCAGGGCAAGCGGAAGCTTGAGCAGTTCCTGGCCGTGCTGATGGACGAACAGGGAGGAGCGGGGTTGAGCCCACGCATGATACGGCTTGTCGGCGATGCTCGCGTGCAATGGGCCGAACTCGATCGACGGATCTCTGCCTTCGACGCCGGGTTTGTCCGCTGGGTAAAAGAGAACCAGGAGGCGCGCCGGCTGACGACCATCCCCGGCGTCGGCGTGATCGTCGCGTCAGCTCTCGTCGCCGCCGTCGGCCGGGCGGAAAGCTTTGACCGCGGTCGCGATCTGGCGGCATGGCTAGCCCGACTTCACCAACTGGTGTTGATAGCTGCGATTTTTGCGGCGTCGTTTGAGCGCAAGCCTTTGCTTTTGTTGATGCGGGCGGCGTGGAAACGGCTGTAGTGCCGACCAAGTCTATTGCGCGGCCGGGGCGAGGGCGCGAGCCTTGGGCATGTTTCTGCGCGCGAAGATTCGGCGGAAGGACGGCAAGGAGCACCGGACTTTCAGCATTGTGGAGAACCGGCGTGTCAGCGGCGGGCGGGTTGTGCAGCGCCACGTGCTGTATCTGGGCGAGATCAACGATTCGCAGGAGCTTGCGTGGCGCAAGTCGATCGAGGCGATCGAGGAGAGGGCGCCGCGTGCAAGGACGCTGTCGCTGTTTCCGGAAGATCGCTGCGAGGGGCTCATCGACGATGGCTCGATTGTTCGACTGAAGCTCAGGGAGATGCGGCTGCGCCGGCCGCGGACATTCGGGAGCTGCTGGCTGGCCTGGACGCTGTGGCGGGAGCTTGAGCTCGACCGCTTCTGGAAGGACCGTCTGCCTGCCAGCCGCGAGGGTACGCGCTGGGACGAGGTGCTGTTTGTTCTGGTGGCCTATCGTCTTCTGTCGCCGGGCAGCGAATGGCGGTTGCACCGCGAATGGTTCGACAAAAGCGCGCTTACCGATCTCTTGGGCTCGGATGCGAGCCTTGGCGAGATCAATACGCTCTATCGCTGTCACGACCGGCTGCTGGCGCACAAGCAAGCGGTGTTCGATCATCTGACAGGGCGCTGGCGGGACTTGTTCAACGCCCGCTTCGAGG
>JAFAHL010000560.1 GCA_019237215.1 Hyphomicrobiales bacterium
TCTGCGACGGCGAATACGTGCATTGCGCGTCGGGCGCGCCCGACTTCACGCCCACGCATCCCAACGACGACCAGTTCTATCGCTGCATCGACGTGCGCAATCCCGCAAAGCCGGTCGAGATCGGCCGCTGGTGGATGCCGGGCACGCGAGCGGGCGACAACGTAATGCCGCCGCCGCGGCATCCGCTGGACAAGGGCCACCGCGCCCACAACACCAACGTCTATCCCCAGCGCGCCGACCGCTGCTACCTCGCCTATATCGACGGCGGCATGTTCATCCTCGACATTTCCGACAAGGCGAACCCCAAGCGCATCTCGCAGTGGACCAATTCCCCGCCCTATACCGGATTCATGCACACGGTGGTGCCGCTGTTCGATCGCGGGCTCATGCTGGTGACCGACGAATCCACCGAGAACAACGCCAAGGATTGGCCGAAGCTGATCTGGGTGCTCGACGCGCGCGAGGAGACCAACCTGGTTCCGATCGCGACCTGCCCGCTGCCCGATCACAAGGCGTTCGCCGCCAAGGGCCGCTTCGGCGCCCACAACATCCACGAGAACGTGCCGCTGCCGACGGTCTGGCAGTCCGATCAGATCGTGCTCGGCACCTTCTTCAACGGGGGCCTGCGCGCCTACGACATCTCCAATCCCTATCAGCCGCAGCAGGTGGGCGTGTTCGTACCCCCGGCGCCGCCGATGGCGCCCACCGGCACCATCCAGCTCAACGACGTGTTCGTCGACGAGCGCGAGATCGTCTACACCGTCGACCGCCACGCCGGCGGGCTCTACATCCTGGAGATGGATTTTTGACCGCGCGGCCTCCTCGGCAGTCATGCCCCGCGAAAGCGGGGCATCCAGTAAGCGCGAGCTTTGTGAGCGTGCACAGCGAGACCCACATCGCTTGCGGTGATTACTGGATCGTCCGCTTTCGCGGACGATGACGGCGAGGACCGTGGCGAGGACCCCATGCTCGATCTCTTTCCCTCCCGCGACGCAGGCCGGTTCGGGCGCAGGCTCAAGCGCGCGCGCGGCGCGCGCCTTCCGGTAACCGTGGTCACCGGCTTTCTCGGCGCCGGCAAGACCACGCTGGTGCGCCGCTTTCTCGCCACCCCCGAGGGCGCGGGCACCGCCGTCGTCATCAACGAGTTCGGCAGCGTCGGCATCGACGATGCCCTCGTGCGCGCCTCGACCGACGACATCACGCTGCTCGGCAATGGCTGCCTGTGCTGCAACACGCGCTCCGACCTGCAGAACGCGCTGCGCAATCTCGTCGCCGAGCGCGCGCAGGGCACGCTGCCGCCGTTCACGCGCGTATTGATCGAAACCAGCGGGCTCGCCGATCCGGGGCCGATCCTGCAGACCTTCGCCACCGATCGCGCGCTGGGCGGCGAATTCCACGTCGAGGTGGTCGTCGCCGTGGTCGACGCGGTGGGCGGCCTCGACACGCTTGCATGGTCGGCGGAAGCGAGAAAGCAGATCATCCTCGCCGACCGGCTGGTCATTTCAAAGACCGACCTCGCCAAGGCGCAAGCGGTGAAGCGCCTCACCGCGCGGCTTGCCGCGCTCAACCCGCATGCCGCGGTTCACACCGCCATCGACGGCGATCTCGAGGCGCGCTGCCTGCTCGAGGCCGACGCGGCCGCGGCCGGTCGAGCGGCGTTGCGCTTAGGCTTCGTCGCCGAGGCCGAGCACAGCGACGGCATCGCAAGCTTCGTTCTCACCGACGACGCGCCGCTCTCCTGGGACGCGTTCGCGCGCAGCATGGAGACGCTGATCGCGTTGCGCGGTCCCGATCTCCTGCGGGCGAAGGGCCTGCTCAACGTCGCGGGCTGCCGCGGGCCGGTGGTGGTGCACGTGGTCCAGCACCTCGCCCATCCGCCGGTCGAGCTCGCGGCTTGGCCCGACGCCGACCGCGCCAACCGGCTCGTGTTCATCACCCGCGGCATTTCCGAAAAGCAGGTGCGCGACCTCTTGGCCTCGGTGCGCGCGCTGGCGAGCGGTTCGCCCTAGGGTCGCCGCCGAGCGGCGCAGGCAACGAGGGCGCCCGGCGCACTGTGTTTCTTCTGTTGTTTACAGAAGACGGGCGGCGAGTTCCCGTGCCGCTGCAGCGGCAAGCCGCACGGCAACAAAGCTGCGTGAGGGTGTTTCCAATGCCGGCGCCTTCGACTAGCCTCGCCACCCTAGAACCATTCGCAATTGCGAGCGGAGCACAGCGGCCGACGCGCGAGAGCACTCGGCCGCGCCTCGCGGCATCCCAAGGGAGACATGCACCCATGGCCCGAATGACCCTCGACGTGAACGGCAAGGTCCACACCATCGATGCCGATCCCGACATGCCGTTGCTCTACGCGTTGCGCAACGAGCTCGCGCTCAACAATCCGCACTTCGGCTGCGGCCTGGCGCAATGCGGCGCCTGCACCGTGCACGTCGACGGCCAGGCGGTGCGCTCCTGCATCACGCCGGTGTCGGCGGTGGGCTCCAGCAAGGTCGTCACCCTCGCCGGCCTCGGCACGCCCGAGAAGCCGCATCCGATCCAGAAGGCCTACGTGGAGGAGCAGGTGCCGCAGTGCGGCTACTGCATCAACGGCTGGATCATGACGGCGGCCGCGTTCCTCAATCAGACCAAGAAGCCGAGCGACGCCCAGATCAAAGAGGCACTCACCGGCATCAAGTGCCGCTGCGGCACGCATATGGGCATCCTGCGCGCGGTCAAGCGCGCGGCGGCGATGATGGGTTGAGGGAGGCGACCATGACCAGACAAGAAAACGCCACCCATTTCGTCTCCCGGCGTGCGCTGCTCAAAGCCGGCGGCGCGCTGGTGGTTTCGATCGGCACATCGCTCACGCTCGATACGGTGGTCGGCATCGGCGAAGCATTCGCGCAAGGCGCCAAGCCGCCGCTCATGCCCGATCAGCTTTCCTCCTACATCGCCGTCAACGCCGACGGCACCGTCTCCGCCTTCTTCGGCAAGATGGACATGGGCCAAGGCCTGTTCGTCGCCATCGGCCAGATGGTGGCGGAAGAGCTCGACGTGCCGTTCAAGGCCGTCAGCGTGATCATGGGCGATACCGCCACCAGCGTGAACCAGGGCGGCGCCTCCGGCTCGACCGGCATCCAGATGGGCGGCAAGCAGATGCGCATGGCCGCCGCCGAGGCGCGCCGCGTGCTCGTCGACATGGCGGCGGCGAAGCTCGGGCTCACGGCCGACGTGCTCACCGTCACCGACGGCGTCGTGCACGCCAAGGACGATGCGAGCAAGCGGGTGTCCTACGCCGAGCTGATCGGCGGGCGCTATTTCAACGTTGAGCTCGATTGGAACAAGGAGTGGGGCAACACCCTCTACGCGCCCGGCAAGGCG
>JAFAHL010000574.1 GCA_019237215.1 Hyphomicrobiales bacterium
CATCCCCGGCAACGACAAGACCCACAATCACGCCATCGCTGAGGCCGCGCATCGCATGATCGCAGGCAGCGAGCTGCACGATCTCTTCCCCGGCGACCTCGACGTCGATCTCGTCCCGCCCGAGGACTGGGCGCCCAAGGAGGGCGAAATGGCCGCGGTGTTCACCGACTTCCTCAAACGCGCGCAGGCCAAAGCGGCGTGAGAAGGCGGCGTAAAAAAGCAACCTGAACAAGGCGCGGGCGAAGGCGCGCGCCGCGGACAGCTCTCACCTGCGCGGGGCGCGGGGGAAGTAACATCCCATGAAGCGCAGCATCGAGCGCGTCCTCACCACCCATACCGGCAGCCTACCGCGGCCCCCGCAGGTGGTGGAGCTCATGCTGCACGAGCAGAACAATCCGGGAGCCGAAGCGGCCGAGCTCGAGGCGGCGGTTCGGCGCGCGGTCGCCGACGTCGTTGCCAAGCAAGTCGCCTGCGGGCTCGACGTCATCAATGACGGCGAGCAAGGCCGCACCGATTACACCACCCACGTCAAGGACCGCCTTACCGGCTTCGATGGCCCGAGTTCCCCGCCGCTCGGCACCGGCGAGCCCGACTTTCCCGAGCTCTCGGCGATGCTCGCCTACTTCGCCTCGCCGTTCCAGCATCGGCCGGCCTGCTCGGGCCCGGTCGAGTGGAAGGACTTTGCCGCGCTCGAGGCGGACATCGCGCTGGCGAAGGAGGCGACCGCCGGCGCGGGAGCGGCGGACGTCTTCTTCACGTCGCCGTCGCCGGGACAGATCGCGCGCTACCTCAAGAACCACCATTACCCGAGCGAGGAAGCCTATCTCTACGCGCTGGCCGACGTGATGGCGCGCGAATACCGCGCCATCGTGGACGCGGGCCTCGTGCTGCAGCTCGACTGTCCGGACCTGGCGCTCAGCCGCCACATGGTGTTCGCCCATTTGAGCCTGGAAGAGTTCCGCCAGGTGATCACCACCCACGTCGAGGCGCTCAACCACGCGGTCAGAGACATCCCGCCCGAGCGCATGCGCATGCACATTTGCTGGGCCTCGACCCAGGGTCCCCACCACAACGACGTGCCGCTCAAGGACATCGTCGACATCGTGCTCAAAGGACGGCCGCAGGCGCTGTCGTTCCCCGGCGCGAACCCCCGCCACGGCCACGAATGGAAGGTGTGGAAGGACGTGAAGCTGCCAGACGGCAAGATCATCATCCCGGGCGTGATCGATTCCACCTCGAACTTCGTCGAGCACCCCGAGCTGGTGGCGGACCGCATCGTGCAATACGCGCGCGTGGTGGGAGCGCAGAACCTCATCGCCGGGGTCGATTGCGGCTTCGGCACCTTCGCCGGCCGGCTGCAGGTCGACTCCAAGATCGTGTGGATGAAGCTCGCCTCGCTCGCCGAGGGCGCGCGGCTCGCTTCCACGCAACTATGGTAAGCTGTTCGCGCGACCGATTTTGGAGAAGACCATGTCGAGGACACCGCTCTCTGCCCTGATCGCGGCTACCCTCCTCGGTGCCGCGGCGCAGGCGAGCGCCCAGCAGGCGCAACCGGACTTCCCCGACGGGCCCGGCAAGCAGACCCTCGTCAATCTCTGCGGCGGCTGCCACGACATCAATCGGGTGCGCTTGGGCTACACGCCCGAAGGCTGGCGCACCGTGCTGCGCATGATGCTCAATTTCGGCGTTCCCGTGCCCCAGGGGGAGATCGAGCCGCTGACGCAGTACTTGATCGCGAACTTCCCCGAGCGGCCGCGACCTGCCGCGGTCATCATCGCCGGGCCGGTCGCGGCCGCGATCAAACTCTGGCAGGTGCCGACGCCGGGCTCGCGCCCGCACGATCCGCTCGCAACCAGGGACGGCGCGATCTGGTACACCGGACAGCTCTCCGGCAAGCTCGGCCGCCTCGATCCCAGGAGCGGCGAGATCAAGGAATATCCGCTCAAGACGCCGCAGACCGGCCCGCACGGCCTCGTCGAGGACAAGGACGGCAACATCTGGTTCACCGGCAACCACATGAGCCTCGTCGGCAAGCTCGACCCCAAGACCGGCGACGTCACCGAATACAAGATGCCCGACCCGAAGGCCAAGGACCCCCACACCATCGCCATCGATGGCAACGGCATGGTGTGGTTCACCGCGCAGACCGCCAACATGGTGGGACGCATCGATCCCAAGAGCGGCGAGATCAAGCTCGTCACCTCGCCCACGGCGAACTCACGGCCCTATGGACTGGTGATCAACTCCAAAGGCATTCCCGTCTTCGTCGAGTTCGGCGTCAACAAGATCGCGACCATCGATCCGAACACCCTGGCGATCAAGGAATACACACTACCCGATCCGGCATCGCGTCCGCGCCGTCTCGCGCTCACGCCCGACGACGTGGTCTGGTACGCCGACTTCTCGCGCGGCTATCTGGGGCGGCTCGAGCTTGCGAGCGGCGCGCACAAGGAATGGCCGTCGCCGAGCGGGCCGCAGTCGCAGCCCTACGGCATCGTCTTCACCAAGGGCGCGCTCTGGTACAACGAATCCGGCGCCAAACCGAACACGATCGTGCGCTTCGACCCGAAGAGCGAGAAATTCCAGAGCTGGGCGATCCCCGGCGGCGGCGACATCGTGCGCAACATGAGCGTGACGCGCGACGGCAACCCGGTGACCGCGAACAGCCTGGTCAATCAGATCGGACTGGTCGAGGTGAAGTAGAGACAGAGCAATTGTGCGCACGGCCTGCGCTCATCCCCGCAGCTTGGTTGTCATCGTCCGCGAAAGCGGACGATCCAGTAATCGCCGCACTGGCTGAAAGGCAGCTTCTCGGCCTTGATTGCCCCACAGCGGTTACTGGATGCCCGCCTTCGCGGGCATGACAACGGAGAGATTATAGTCGTCAGGAGACATCGGATGGCCAAAGTCTGCGACTGCTTTCCCCAGTTGAAAGAGATCACCGATGCGCGCGAGCGCCGCTACCGCGCCGATCCGGAAAAGCCGGCGCCCGAGGGGCCGCAAAGCTTCGTCGAGGTCAAGGTGACGTCGATCGGCGGGCTCAACGAACTCGTCGAATGCAAGCGCAGCGGCTTCAAATTCGTCATCAGCGAGCCGTCGCATGTGGGCGGGCAGAATTGCGCGCCGAGCCCGCTCGAATTTCTGCTCGCCGGCGCGGTCGGCTGCTATGCCGCGGTGTTCGCGTTCTACGCGGCCAAGCTCGGGGTCGCCTACGACGGCTTCGAGGCGGTCGCACGCACGGAGTTCGACGCGCGCGGGCACATGATCGCCGACGCGCCGACATCGGCTTTCCGCAAGGTGACGATCAGCCTGCGCGTCACGAGCGACGCGCCCGAGGAGAAGCTGCGGGAGGTCGAGCGGTTGGCCCTCGCCGGCTGTCCCGGCATCAACACGTTGCGCGCGCCGGTGCCGGTGGAGACGCGGCTCGAGGTGACGCGCGGCAAAGCGGAGCAGGCGGCGTAGGCGGCGCGCGGCAGCCGCCATGGCGGGAGAACCTTCGGGCAAGGCCTCGCCCAAGGCTTCGCGCAAGGCTTCGCGCAAGCCCTACCGCGTCGGCCGTTCGCCGACCGGGCTCGGGCTGT
Organism: Hyphomicrobiales bacterium; assembly: GCA_019237215.1. Classification (GTDB taxonomy): domain Bacteria; phylum Pseudomonadota; class Alphaproteobacteria; order Rhizobiales; family Xanthobacteraceae; genus VAZQ01. Next base: position 3,582 of record JAFAHL010000574.1, read on the forward strand.
TCGCGACCGCGCCGATCGAGAAAGGCGCGTTCATCGTCGAATACAAGGGCCGCCGCATCACCAATGCGCAGGCCAAGCGGCTCGAGGCCCGCGGCAGCCGCTACATGTACGAGATCAACAGCCGCTGGACCGTCGACGGCTCGAGCCGCCGCAACATGGGCCGCTATGCCAATCACTCGTGCCGTCCGAACGCCGAATCCGACGTGGTCAAGGGCAAGGTGATCCTGCGCGCGAGGAAGAAGATCAAGCCGGGCGAGGAGATCACCTACGACTACGGGCGGGAATATTTCGACATCTTTCTCAAATCGGCCGGATGCAGATGCGCCAAGTGCGTGGAGAGACGGCGCAAGCGGCGCCGCGCGGCGAAGGCACGCTGACGCTCGCGCTCGCACGGCCGTCGCCGCATGGCGGCGCGGTCATCGGCTGCGCTTGCGCGGCAGGCCCCGCCGCTTGGCGCGGCAGCTCTCATCCCGCCATGGTTTCCTTCACCACCCTGACGAGCTGCTTGAGCGTGAACGGCTTGGCCAGGAAGTTGAATTGCTTTTGATCGGGCAGACTTTTGTCGAACGCGTCCTCGGCATATCCCGACACGAAGATGATCTTGATGTCGGGCTTGCGCTTCTTGAGCTCCTTCATCAGCGTCGGTCCGTCCATTTCCGGCATGACCACGTCGGAGACAACGACGTCGACGTGGCCGCCCTGTCTTTCGAGCTCCGCGAGCGCCTCGATGCCGTTGCCGGCCTCGATCACGGTGTAACCGCGCGACTGCAGTCCGCGGGCGTTGAGCGCGCGCAGCCCCTCCTCGTCTTCGACCAACAGGATGGTTCCGCGGCCGGTGAGATCGGTCGCGGCGCCGCGCATCTCGCCGGCGGCGGAGATGGCGATCGCGGGCGCGCTGGTCTCCGGCAATTGCGGCACCTCCACGTCGTCGGCCCCCGGAACGTAGCGCGGCAGGAAAATGCGGAAGGTGGTGCCCTTGCCGACCTCCGACTCCACATAGATGAAGCCGCCGGTCTGCTTGACGATGCCATAGACGGTCGAGAGGCCGAGTCCGGTGCCCTTGCCGATGTCCTTGGTGGTGTAGAACGGGTCGAAGATCTTGTCGATGATCTCCGGCGCGATGCCGCTGCCGGTGTCCTCGACCTCGACCAGCACGTATTCCCCGAGCGGCATCTCCTTGTGCCGGTGCTGCGCGCTGGCGCCGGCGCCCACATTGGACGTGCGCAGCGTGAGCCGGCCGCCGAACGGCATGGCATCGCGCGCGTTGACCGCGAGATTGATGATCACCTGCTCGAACTGTCCGACGTCGGCCTTGACCGGCCAGAGATCGCGCACCTGCGGAACATCGAGCGTCACATTCTCGCCGATCAGACGGCGGAGCAGAATGGTGAGGTCCGAGAGCGCCTCGCCGAGATCGATCACTTGCGGATGCATCGTCTGCTTGCGCGAGAACGCCAGCAGTTGCCGCACCAGGCTCGCCGCCCGGTTGGCATTCTGCTTGATCTGCATGATGTCCTGAAACGAGGGATCGGTGGGCTTGTGCGCGTTCAACAAGAAGTCGGTCGCCATCATGATCGCGCCGAGCAGATTGTTGAAGTCGTGGGCGATATTGCCGGCGAGGCGTCCGATCGTCTCCATCTTCTGCTGCTGATTGACCTGGTTCTCGAGCGTGCGCTGCTGCGTGGTCTCGAGCGCGTAGACGATCGCAGCCTCCCGATCGCGCTCCTTCTCATCCGCGATTGCGGTGACGAAGAAGCTCGCATAGCACTCGCCGGCGCCGGCGAGCGCGGCGTCGACCGGGGCGATTTCGCCCTGCCCTTCCGCCGCCTTGCGGATGGCGGCTTCGAGCGCGCCACGGTCGCGCTCGGCGACGACGGCGAGGATCGACCGATCGCCGGAGGCTTCGCCGATGAACACGGGGTTAAACAAGCGCGCAAATCGCGCATTGGAGTCCGCGATCCGGCCCTGCTTGTCGACGGTCGCGATCGCCATCGGCGTGTTCTGGAAGAAACGCATGAAGCGCACTTCGGCGGCACGCTGCGGGTCGATCGAGCCGTCGCGGGCGCGGTTGAGCACGAGCGTGCGGGACGGGCCGGGCGCGCCGTCGGCGCCGAAGGCGACCTTGTGGAAGAGCCGTGCCGGCAGGGTGCGGCCGCTGCGCGTCTTGAGGTCGATGTCGAGAACCTCGGTCCTCACGTCGCCCGGCACCGCCGCCAGCGTGGTGAGCAGCGCCGCGCCCTCGCCCGCCACGATGTCGTCGAGCTTGAGGCCGGCGGAGCCGACCTGCGCGAGATCGTGGTCGAGCCAATTGGCGAGCGTGGCGTTGAGATAGACGATATTGCCGTTGGCCTCGGCCGAAAAGAAGCCGGCCGGGGCGTGGTCGAGATAATCGACGGCGTGCTGCAGCTCCTGAAACACGTTCTCATGCCGCTCGAGCTCGCGCGTCACGTCGGCGAGCGACCAGACCGTCATGCGGGATTCGCGTTTGCCTTCGCCCAGCGGACGCACGCGGATACGCAGCCATCGCTGGCTTGCGCCCTTGTGCGCGCTGATGCGCACGTCCTCCTGGCCGCGACGCCCCTCGCGCGCCGCCTTGAGCAGGCGGTAAACGGCTTCCGCAACGCCGGGATCGCCCATGAACACGCGTTCCACCGGCCGCACATCTTGCGGCCCGGAGGCCTCGACCAGGTCGAGATAGGTCGCGTTGGCGTAAACGACGCGTCCCTGCGGGTCGGTCACCAGGATGCCTTCGTTGGCATGATCGACCAGGGCCTTGAGCAGCGGGCTCGCGGCCTCGCCACCCGAGCCGCGCAAAATGCCGGCCGCGAGCGCGAACAGCAGGAACACGCCGAGCGTGGCCAGCACCGCGAGCAGTGCGAGGATGTAGGGCTCGGCCCTGGCGCGGCCGATCAACAACAGCGCGCCCGCGGCACCCACGAGCACGAGCGCGATGAGCAGCACGAGACCGATACTGCCACCGCCGCGGCTCGCCCGGCTGCGATCGATCGGCGCGCGGGCGTTGTCGTCGGACGATTGCTGCTGCGTCATGACCGGCGTGGAATCGGCATTGTTCGCCTCGTCCTGAGTGCCCCAGCCGGTGAGTCCCCGCAAGGGGCTCGCGCGATCGGCCCGCAAGGCGCCCGCAACATCGCGACGGGGCGCCCGCTGCCTTGAGGACGGGCTCGCGCGAGGCACGAGCTTCGCCGGCGGGCAGATCTACCGACGCCAAGGGTTAATGGCGGGCTGCGGGCGGCGCATGGCCCGCCACGGCCATCAAAGCGCTGTTTACCACGAAAAGGCTTTCAGGCATGGAATTGCGCCGCCTGGGGGCCTATCTTTCTCAACTTCTTGTTAGTATTGACGGCCATTGGCATTGCCAGTGGCGTTAACCATTCGGGCAAGCCCGAGCGACACGCCACGCCCCTGAGACGCAGGGAGGAGTGATGTTGGACAGCTTATTCGGCGAAGGACAGAGCGGCCTCAAGATTCTCTTCTTCGTGATCGTGGTGCTCGTCCTGCTCGCGTTGGCGTTCTGGCTGTTGCGCCGGTTCGGCGCCGGCCGCCTTGGCGGCGGCGCGGCGCGCGGCCGTCAGCCGCGGCTCGCCGTGATCGATCAGGCAACGGTCGACGGTCGGCGTCGCCTCGTCCTTATCCGCCGCGACAACGTCGAGCATCTTCTCATCATCGGGGGGCCGACCGACGTGGTGGTCGAGCAGAATATCGTGCGCGCGGCGGCCGCGCTGCGAGAGGCGGCTGCCCCCCGTCCGCCGGCCGCAGCCGACACGCTGCCGCGGGCGGTCCCGCTCGGCGAAGATTCCATGTGGCCGATGGAACCCGAGCCAGCGGCAAAGGTCGAGGCGCCAGCAAAGGTCGAGCCGCCAGCAAAGGTCGAGCCGACAGCAAAGGTCGAGCCGACAGCGCGCCTCGAGCCCCCGCTGCGCGCGGAGCCGCGGCCATCGACCACGATCGAGGAGCCGATGCTATGGCCGGGACAGCGGCCATCGGTAGAGCCTGAAGCGCCGCCGATGCCTCCCCCCGTCCCGCCGCCTGCCCCTGCGCCGCGCGAGCGCAAGCTGCGCACCGCCGACCCGCTGGCCGGCTTGGCGGAAGAATTGTCACGCATCCCAGGCGCTCCCGAGCCGTCGGAACAGCCGGCCCGTCGCGTGCCGCGGCTGCAACCGGCGCCGCCGGCTGCCGCGGGCGCTGCCGACTTCCCGCTCAAGCCGCCAGCCGACCAGAATCTCTCCGAAATGGCGCAACGGCTGGAGGCCGCGCTGCGGCGCCCAGCCAAGAGCGACGACGCCCGCGCGGCACCGCCCGCGCCCAAGGCAGCGGGCGAGCCCGCTCCCGACAGCGAGGCGCTCACCGCGCCTGCTGCGCCCTCTCCTCGCCCGGACGCGGCGCTGCGCCGTCCGTTCAAG
>JAFAHL010000676.1 GCA_019237215.1 Hyphomicrobiales bacterium
GTTGCGTTCGGCGCGGAGTTCGGCTCGATCGAGTTCCCGGCGCGGTGGCTGAAACGAACGCCGACCGGCGCCAACGAATCGCTGCGCGGTTACCTCAAGGAATTGGTTCGGCAGGCCGAGCAGAAAACAGGCGCCGAAAGCGAGCGCGTCCGCCGCATCGTCCGCACGCAGCTCGTCGCCGGGAGGCCGAACGCCGATCTGGCGGCCGCGGCGCTCGGAATTCACCGCCGCACCTGGCGCGGCGCCTTTCGGCCGAGGGCCTGACCTTCAAACGTCTCGTCAAGGATTTACGCTTCGAGATGGCGACGGACATGCTGGCCAAATCGGACGCGCCGATGGCGAGGATCGCCGAGATGCTCGGCTACTCCGATCAGACCGTGTTTTCTCGCGCTTTCTCGAACCAGTTCGGCCGCCCGCCGAGCCATCTTCGGAAAGCGCAAAGCTGAGTGCCGGCGAAAACTGACCGGGCCAACCGCCGGATGGGCCCGCTTTGGCGTCCGCAGCCTGTTTCAGGGACGACCGCAATTGGGCAACTCAGCCCCTCCCGGGGCGACGATGGGTCAATTTCGCCCCCCGCCGAATGCGCGTTCGGGGGCAAAGCTTCTGGCGCCGTTAGATGTCCAATCCTTCTTCTCCGGCAAGGAAGGGCGGGCGGCCCGCGCCGCCGGGCCTCTCGCCGACGGACGCGGCGCTTTCTGCGGCGACGGAAAGCGCCCCGGGATCTCGCGGCGGTGCCCGACCTTCGGGCCGGCGCTATTCGGCCGCCCGCCCCGAAGGGCCTCGGCGCGAATCGCGCGCTTCTTCGGATAGAGCGTCAGCCGCGCGACGTCGCAAGGCGGGTCCTGCCAGCCGTGGACGGCCCGCTCGTAGGCGTCGGCCGGGGCCGAGGGATTTCGGCTCAGGAAGCGGTGCCGGAACCAGAGTTTCAGAATGAGGTCGTCGATCGACTCGAAACACTGGGAGATGGCTGAGCAAAGCTCGTCGATGTCGCTCTTGCCCATGGCGACCGTCCGGATCTCCGCCTGCCCGCTCCGGCCCTTCCTCGGGGCTCTCCTGAAATGCCCCTCGGCGCCCGACACCGGATCGCAATCGAAGAACGTATGGACTACGTCGTTGCGCGCGTCGCGGACCGCGTCGAATAGGCCGCCGGTCTGCGCGCCCTGCTCCCAGAGCCGGCGATCGTCTCTCTTCTTCAGCTCCTGCTTCAGGAGATTGATGAAGAGCGTGACGAGCACACGTTTCCCATACCTGCGACCACCAGTTCGCCGACCTCCTGCGTCCAACCGGCCGTGATCCAGACGAGGGAGGCGAATTTTCGTTCGAGCGCATTCCAGGCGAAGTTGACGAAGCCGATGCTGGCCAGATGCTGGTCGTCGAGTCCGGTCCATTGTCGCCGGGCCAAAGGCGTGTTTTCGAACAAGACGCCCCTCCTTGCAAAAGCCTGGCCGGACCGGGCTTCGACTGCGACACCCCGCGCAAGCGCCCGCGCGGTCCCGTCTTGTATGCGAACGTTCGTTCTCGCACGCTGGCCTCGAACCCTAGGAGGCTGTCTGAGAAATCGCGGATTTTGCTGGCGGGGTGACGGCGAATCGGATTCTGCTTGCGCATGAGCAAGCGCTATCGCCCCTGGAAGATCGACGAGCCGATGCTGTTGCCGGCGAGGGTTCAGGAGTTTGTCGACAAGGATCACCTGGCGCGGTTCGTGTTGAGCCTGGTGGTCGAGGAGATCGATCTGGAGGAGATCGAGCGGGTCTACCGCGTCGGTCGGGGGCAGCCGCCGTTCGATCCGGCGATGATGACGGCGCTTTTGCTTTACGGCTATTGCAACGGGGTCTACTCGTCGCGGCGGATCGCCAAGGCCTGCCGGGAACGCGTCGACTTCATGAGCATAGTTGGGCTCGACCCCCCGGATTTCCGCACGATCTCGGAGTTCCGCAAGCGTCATCTGAACGCGTTGTCGGCACTATTCGGCCAGGTGTTGCGCCTTTGCGAGCGGGCCGGGCTGGTCAAGCTCGGCCATGTCGCGCTCGATGGGACGAAGGTCAAGGCCAACGCCTCCAAGCACAAAGCCATGAGCTACGAGCGGATGGGCAAGCGGGCGGAGGAATTGGAAGCCGAGGTCGCCGCCTGGATGGACACCGCGGCGAAGGCGGACGCCAGCGAGGACGCGGCCTTCGGACGCGACAAGAGCGGCGAGGAGATGCCGGCCTGGGTCGGCGACAAGAAGCGGCGCGCCGAGAAGATCCGCGCCGCCAAGGCCGAACTGGAGGCCGAGGCGAGAGCCGCCGCCGAAGCCGAGCGCAAAGCGCGGGCCGAGGCGGAACAGAAACGGGAAGCCGAAGGCCGCAAGAAACCCGGAAGACCCGCCGCCCCACCCTCAGAAGACCCGGACCCGAAAGCGCAGAAGAACTTCACCGATCCCGAAAGCCGCATCATGAAAACCAAGGACGGCTTCATTCAGGGCTACAACGCGCAAGCGGCGGTGGACGCCGAGGCGCAGGTGATCGTCGCCCATGGCCTCGACGCCAACGGAAGCGATCAGCATCAACTGACGCCGATGGTCGATGCAGTCGAAGCCAACATGGGCCGCAAGCCCGAAGAAGTCTCGGCCGACGCCGGCTATTGCTCGGACGCCAATCTCGCCGCGATGGAGGAGCGCGCCATCGACGCCTATATCGCCGCTGGACGCGCCAAGCATCCGACCGACGGCGAAGGCGGAAGCAAACGCGTGGCGGACATGCGCGAGAAGATCAAGGCCGGCGGTCACGAGAGCCCCTATCGACTGCGCAAGCAATTGCCCGAGCCGGTGTTCGGGCAGATCAAGCAGGCCCGCGGCTTCCGTCAGTTCCTGATGCGCGGGCTCGACAAGGTCGCGCACGAATGGGGCCTCGTCTGCCTCGCCCACAACATGCTCAAGCTTGCCCAAGGGCGAAGTCTGTCCGCCGCCGACCTCGCCATCGCCTGAACCCCGCCAACCCGCCCAAGCCGGCCAAATCCGCCAATTCCGGGGCCAGACCCGCTCATACCCCTCACTGCGCCGTCGCGCTGGATACTATCTGGACAGGCTCCTAG
>JAFAHL010000319.1 GCA_019237215.1 Hyphomicrobiales bacterium
CGGTGCTGCACTATGGGATCGTGGCGCCCGCGGGCACGCCTCGGCCGATCATCGACACGCTCGGCGCGGCATTGCGGGCGGCGGTGATGTCCGATGATCTCAAGGCGCGGCTGGCCGACGACGGCGCCGAGCCGCTCGCGTCGACGCCCGAGGACTACGCCGCCGACATCGACCGCGAGGAGACCAAATGGTCGGCGATCGTCAGGGCGTCGGGCGCGAAGGCGGAGTGATCGGGTCTGAGGGTATCGAGATGCAGTTCAACTTCACCGAAGAGCAGCAAGCCTTCGCCGACTCGGTTCGCCGTTTCGCGCTCGCGCACCTCGAAAAGGATGCGCTCAAGCGCGCGCACGATCCGCGCTATCCATTCGACGTCGCGAAACTGATGAGCGCGCACGGTCTCATGGGCATCAGCCTTCCCGAGGCCGATGGCGGCCAGGGCGGCACGCTCATGGACGCCGTGATCGCGATCGAGCAGGTCGCCGCCGCATGCCCGCGCAGCGCCGATGTGGTGCAGTTCGGCAATTTCGGACCGATCCGCACCTTCGCCGAATATGCAACGCCGCAACAGAAGGCGCGTTGGCTGCCCGACCTCCTGCAGGGACGCATGGTGATGAGCCTCGGCATCAGCGAGCCCGACGCCGGCTCGGCGGCGACCGACCTCAAGACCAGCGCGAAGCCCGACGGCTCGCATTACGTCATCAACGGCAGCAAGCTGTTTTCTAGCTTCAGCCCGGACGCCGCGATTTTCCTGATCTATGTGCGCTACGGGCCCGGGCTCGGCGGCATCGGCTCGGTGATCGTCGAACGCGACATGCCCGGATTCGAGATCGGCCCGCCCTCGCGCTTCATGAGCGGCGAGGAGTGGTGCGAACTCCATTTCGACAATTGTCGCATTCCAGCGGAGAACGTCCTGCTCGGACCCGGCGGCTTCAAGAAGCAGATGGCGGGGTTCAACATCGAGCGCCTCGGCAACACCGCGCGCTCGTTGGCGTTCGGACGTTACGCCTTCAACAAGGCGCGCGAGCATGCAGCGACCCGCCAGCAGTTCGGCCGTCCGCTGTGCGAGTTCCAGGGCCTGCAATGGAAATTCGCCGACATGGCGATCAAGCTCGAAGGCGCGCAGCTTCTGCTCTACCGCGCGGCGGCCAATGCCGACCGCGGTCTGCCCTCCGCCTACGAGACCGCCGTTGCCAAGGCAGCCTGCAACCAGGCGGGCTTCGAGGTTGCGAGCGAAGCGGTCCAGATCATGGGCGCGACCGGCTACAGCCAGGAGAGCCTGGTGGAATGGTGCATGCGGCGCTGCCGCGGCTGGATGATCGCGGGCGGCTCGATCGAAATCCTCAAGAACCGCATCGCCGAGCACATCTTCGACCGCCGGTTCGACCAGCGCCGGCCCAAGCCGGCCGAGGCGGCGGAGTGACTTTGACGGCGGCGCTTCAGCTTGCTCGGTGCGCCCCCTCTCCCCCCGAACTCGGGCTTGCCCGAGTTCGGCGCTTAAAGTAGCCGAAGTAGGGTAAACCCGACTTCGGCTGGGAGAGGATTGGGGTGAGGGGGGCCATGACTCTCGATAGATCCGAGGCCCCTCACCCCCGCCCTCTCCCCGTCGCGGAGAGGGAGAAGAGCAGCGTCGCCTCGGCTCACTCGAATCTTCGCGACGCGCTGTTCTCCCCACGCTCCGTCGCCATCGTCGGGCAGTCCGACGACGCGAGCAAGGCCGCGGGCCGGCCGCTGAAATTTCTACGGCGCATCGGCTACGCCGGCCGCGTCTACCCCATCAATCCGCGGCGCGAAACCGTGCTCGGCGAGCGCGCTTGGCCCGCGCTCGCCGCACTGCCCGAGTCGCCCGATCACGCCTATATCGTGACGTCGACGCAGGCCGCCGTCGCGGCGGTCGAGGAATGCGGGGCGCTCGGCGTCAAGGTCGCGACCGTGCTGGCCGACGGTTTCGCGGAAGTCGGCGCTGAAGGGATCGCGCGCGAGACGCGCCTGCGCGAAACCTGCGCGCGCACCGGCATTCGCATCGTCGGGCCTTCGAGCCTGGGCGTGGTCGACCTGCGCACGCGGGTCATGCTGACGGCGAACGCTGCCTTCGACGAGAAGGATTTTCCGCTCGGACGCGTCTTCGCCGCCTCCCACAGCGGCAGCATGATCGGCGCGCTGATGTCGCGCGGCAAGGCGCGGGGCGCGGGCTTCGCCGGCTTCGTCTCGGTCGGCAACGAAGTCGATCTCTCGCTCGGCGAAATCTGCGCGGCGACCCTCGATGACCCCGACATCGACGGCTACATGCTGTTTCTCGAGACCATGCGCCACGCCGATAGCCTGCGGCGCTTTGCGCATTCGGCGGCCGAGCGCGGCAAGCCGATCATCGCCTATAAGCTCGGCCGCTCGGCGACCGCGCGCGAGCTTGCGGTCTCGCACACCGGCGCACTCGCAGGCGAGGACGATGTCGCCGATCAATTTCTCAAGTCCTGCGGCATTGCGCGGGTCGATACGCTCGAGGGCCTGATCGAGGGCCTGCCGCTGCTCTCGCGCGTGCCGGTCGCGGCCCGCGGCGGGCGCAAGCGCGTGGGCGTGGTGACGACCACCGCGGGCGGCGCGACCATGGTGGTCGATCCGCTCGCGAGCCGCGGCGTAACCATCGAGCCGGCAAGCGCCGACACCTTGGCGCGGCTCGCCGCCGCGGGCGTCGAGGTCAAGCCCGCGCGCCTCGTCGATCTCACCATCGCCGGGGCGCGCTACCAGACGATGAAGGCCGCGCTCGATATACTCACCACCGCGCCCGAATTCGACCTCGTGCTCGCGGTCATCGGCTCGTCCGCGCGCTCGCAGCCGGAAACGACGGTGCGCCCCATCATCGACAGCGCAGGCGCGGCAAGACCGCTCGCGGCGTTCCTCGTGCCGGACGCGCCGCAGGCGTCGGCGATGCTCAGCAGCGCGGGCGTGCCGAATTTCCGCACGCCGGAGGCATGCGCCGACGCCATTGCCGCAGCGCTATCGCGACAACCGCCGCGGCCACTGCCTGCGCGCACCGTTGCAAAGGCCGCAAGCAGCGGGCCGGTTCTCGACGAGCTCGCAGCCGGCGCGCTGCTCGACCGTCTCGGCATCGCACGCGCGCCCTCGGTTGCGCTCGAGGCGGGCATCGCCCGGGCGCCGACCCTGCCATTCGCTTATCCGGTCGCAGTCAAGGTGCTGTGCGCCGAGATCGCGCACAAGACCGACGTCGGCGGCGTCGCGCTCGGAGTCGCGGACGGCGACGCGCTGCTCGCGGCGATCCGAAAAATCGCCGCAGCCGTCGCTGAACGAAGCCCTGGCACGCGCGTCGATCGCGTGCTGGTGCAGCCCATGATGTCCGGTCTCGGCGAGGTCCTCTTGGGCTATCGCGTCGATCGCGACGTGGGAGCGCTGATCATGGTAGCGGCCGGCGGCGTGCTTACCGAAATTGTGCGCGACCGTAGCCTGCGCCTCGCGCCGATCGATCTCGCCACGGCGCACGAGATGATCGCCGAGGTCCGCGCACTCATTGCGCTTGCCGGCTACCGCGGCAGGCCGGCGGGCGATCTCGACGCGCTCGCGCACGCGATGGTCGCGCTCTCGCAGCTCGCCGACGATGCCAACATCGCCGAGGCGGAAATCAATCCACTGATCGTGCGCGAGGCGGGACAAGGCGTCATCGCCGTCGATGCTCTGGTGAAGCTCGCGCGGAACGCATAGGCTTCGAGTCTGCCCGCGCGGTCGCCGCGTCCCCGAGAGGAAAACCCATGGTCCACGCCGAAGCGCTGTCGACGCTCCATCCCGCCGCCGGCGCAACCGCCGCCATCGTCGAATTCGTCGGCGAGCTCCGTCACGCCGCCCTCCCCGATGAGGTGCGCCACTACGCGCGGCGCCATCTGCTCGATACCGTCGGCGTGATGATCGCGGGCGCCGGCGGCGACGTCGCCACCCGCGCCGAGGCCGTGCTGGCGGCGGCGCGCCCGGCCGGCCGCATTCCGGTGCCCGGCCGCTCGCGGCGGGCCGATGTCATCGACGCCGCCTTCCTCGGCGGCACCGCCGCCCACGGCATCGAACTCGACGACGGCTTCCGCCAGGGCTCGGTGCATCCGGGCTGCGTCGTTGTGCCGGCGGTGCTGGCGCTCGGCTACGACCGACATGCCGACGGACGAGCGCTCATGGAGGCGATTGTCGCCGGCTATGAGGCCGTGATCGCCATCGGCCGCGCCTGCCATCCCGACCTGCGCCAGCGCGGATTTCATCCGACCGCCGCGGTCGGCGTGTTCGGCTCGGCCGCGGCCGCCGGCAAGCTGCGCGGCCTTTCAGCCGATGCGCTCGCGAATGCGCTCGGGCTTGCCGCGTCGAGCGCCGCGGGGTTGTTCGCCTTCGTCAATGGCGGCGGCGACATCAAGCGGCTGCATGCCGGCCACGCCGCCCGCGAGGGCCTGCAGGCCGCGTTGCTGGCGGAGCAAGGCGTGGAAGGCCCGCCCGACGTGATCGAGGCGCGCGACGGCTTCATGCAGGCCTTTGCCTTCGGCCGCGCTGACAAGGCACGCGCCGCGCTGGCGAGCGAAGCGAGCGG
>JAFAHL010000402.1 GCA_019237215.1 Hyphomicrobiales bacterium
AGACCGGGGCGAATGGGGAGCGGCGAGTAGCGAATAGTTCGCCACGCCGCTCCATCTCCATTCGCCACTCGCCATTCGCTCTCAACTTCCAACCTATTTCAGGGAAAACCAATCCAATGGCTGCCAAAGACGTACGGTTTTCCTCTGACGCGCGCGACAAGATGCTGCGCGGCGTCGATGTTCTCGCCAACGCCGTCAGAGTGACGCTGGGCCCCAAGGGCCGCAACGTGATTCTCGACAAGTCGTTCGGCGCGCCGCGCATCACCAAGGACGGCGTCACCGTCGCCAAGGAGATCGAGCTCGACGATAAGTTCGAGAACATGGGCGCGCAGATGGTGCGCGAGGTCGCCTCGAAGACCAACGACACCGCCGGCGACGGCACCACCACTGCAACGGTTCTGGCCGCGGCGATCGTGCGCGAGGGCGCGAAACTTGTCGCCGCCGGCATGAACCCGATGGATCTCAAGCGCGGCGTCGATCAGGCGGTCGCCGAGGCGGTCAGGGACATCGCCAAGCGGTCGAAGAAGATCAAAGAATCGGCTGAAGTGGCGCAGGTCGGCTCGATCGCCGCCAATGGCGACAAGTCGATCGGCAAGATGATCGCCGACGCGATGCAGAAGGTCGGCAACGAGGGCGTGATCACCGTCGAAGAGGCCAAGAGCCTCGAGACCGAGCTCGACGTCGTCGAGGGCATGCAGTTCGACCGCGGCTATCTCTCGCCCTATTTCATCACCAACCACGAGAAGATGCTGGCCGAGCTCGAGGATCCCTATATCCTCATCCACGAGAAGAAGCTCTCCTCGCTCCAGCCGATGCTGCCGGTTCTCGAGGCGGTCGTGCAGACGGGCAAGCCGCTCGTCATCATCGCCGAGGACATCGAGGGCGAGGCGCTGGCGACGCTCGTGGTCAACAAGCTGCGCGGCGGCTTGAAGGTCGCGGCGGTCAAGGCGCCTGGCTTCGGCGACCGCCGCAAAGCGATGCTCGAGGACATCGCGATCCTGACCGGCGGCACGATGATCGCCGAGGATCTCGGCATCAAGCTCGAGAACGTCAACGTTCAAATGCTGGGCAAAGCCAAGCGCGTCCGGATCGAGAAGGAAAACACCACGATCATCAACGGCGCAGGCGTCAAGAAGGACATCGAGGGCCGCGTTGGCCAGATCAAGGCGCAGATCGAGGAGACCACCTCCGACTACGACAAGGAGAAGCTGCAGGAGCGTCTGGCCAAGCTCGCGGGCGGCGTCGCGGTGATCCGCGTCGGCGGCGCGACCGAGGTCGAGGTCAAGGAGAAGAAGGATCGCGTCGACGACGCCCTCAACGCCACCCGCGCGGCGGTCGAGGAAGGCATCGTCGCTGGCGGCGGAGTGGCTCTCCTGCGCGCCAAGACCGCAGTCTCCAAGCTCAAGAGCGAGAACGCCGATGAGCAGGCCGGCATCAACATCGTGCTCAAGGCGCTCGAGTCGCCGATCCGCCAGATCGTCGAAAACTCGGGCGTCGAGGGGTCGATCGTCGTCGGCAAGATCACCGAGAACAAGTCGCAGACCTACGGCTTCGACGCCCAGAAGGAGCAGTATGTCGACATGATCGAAGCCGGCATCGTCGATCCGGCGAAAGTCGTACGCACCGCGCTGCAGGATGCGGCCTCGGTCGCCGGCCTGCTCATCACCACCGAGGCGATGGTCGCCGAAGTGCCGAAGGAGAAGCCCGCGATGCCGATGCCGGGTGGCGGCGGCGGCATGGGCGGCATGGACTTCTAAGGCCCGCGTCGACTCACTGAAATTTTGCGAAAGGGCGGCTTCGGCCGCCCTCCTTATTTCGGCGCGTGCGAAAGGGCGTCTCCAATCCCGCGCGCTGAGCGGATGCGAGATTATGCTTTACGTCAATCGTAATGAACGATATCGTATCTTCTCATGATCGTCAGCTTCGGCGACAAGTTCACCGCAAGGTTTGCGGCGGGCAAGCCGGTGCCGAAGTTCTCGGGATTCGCTCGACAGGCCGAGATTCGGCTCGATCGGCTCGAAGCTGCGACCACGCTGGCCGATCTCGCGGCGCTTCCGGGCAATCGCTTGGAAGTGTTGAAAGGCGACCGGGCCGGGCAATTTTCGATGCGCATCAATGACCAATGGCGGATCTGCTTTGCTTGGCCGCGCGGATCGCCCGGGCCGGTTGATGTGGAGATCGTCGATTACCATTGAGGTTTTCACATGCCGCGCAGCGCTATTCATCCTGGCGAACACCTCGCGGAAGAGCTGGCCGAACTCGGCTTGTCGGCAGCCGAACTTGCGCGTCAGATCGAGGTTCCCGTCAACCGTATCACCGGCATCCTCAACGGTCAGCGCGGAGTTACCGCGGATACCGCGCTACGTCTCGGCCACTGGTTCGGAACCAGTCCGCAATTCTGGATGAATCTCCAGCAGCTCTATGAGCTTCGCCTCGCCGAGCGCGCGGTCGGCGAGGCGCTGGCGCGTCTGCCGCGAAGGACGGATTCGTCAAGGCCGCGGCGAAACCTACGGGCAAAGGCCTCTTAGCCCTGCCCCCGCGGCATGGGCGGCATGGACTTCTGACCCCCCGTTTTCTGCAACAAAAAAGGGGAGAAGCGGAAAGGGCGGCCGATCGATCGGCCGCCTTTTTTGTTTTGGACCTCGCGCGGATCGATGCTGCGACGAAAGGATCGGCTATCTAACACCTTCGTAGAGCGAAAGTGTTGGCAATTTGGGGTTCTGACCAGGCGCAATGACCGCTAGACTTAGACTAAATAGCCCGCAGGCGAGCTTGCGCAACTCCGCCCGCTGGAGAAAGCGCAAAGTGCGACCGGCCCGGGCTTGCGAAGCCGAAAGGCGACACATGGAAGAAACGTCGCACGCAGCGCGTGGCGGATACCGGGTAGGCCGCGTCCGGCCACGGTCAGCCCCTGCTCCGAGAGACCGGCCGCCGCTTAGTCGATATGACAGCACGGCGATCGCGCTCCATTGGACCACCGTTATTTTGGTCGTTGCGCTCTATTCTCTTGGCATGGTGTGGGGGTTTTTCCCCAAGGCGGCCAAGGATCAGCTGGTGGCCGTTCACGTTTCGCTTGGCGTATTCCTCGCAGGCTTGCTGGCCGTACGAATTTTCTGGCGACTGACCTTCGCCGCCCGGTTGCCTCCGGTCGAGAGCGGCCTCATGGGATTGGCCGAAAAACTCGGTCAATTCGCGCTTTATGTCTTGCTGATCGCGACTGTGGGTCTAGGCTTTTGCAAGCACTGGGCGGCCGCGGGGCAAGCGAGCTTCTTTGGTCTGCTTGCAATCCCTTCGCCATTTCCGATGAACGACCATCTCTCACATCAATTGCTGCCCATCCATTACTGGGCGGCAAATACGCTCATCGTTTTTGCGGCCGGGCACGCCGCTCTGGCGCTATTTCACCA
>JAFAHL010000485.1 GCA_019237215.1 Hyphomicrobiales bacterium
CTGCGGCGATCGCGCAACTCGAAAAAGAGGTTGCGCGCGTAGACGAAAACTCCGAATCCCTGGCCCAGGATGAAAACCGGGTCGCGGATATAGAGGGCGTAAAACAACAGCAGCACGCCGCCGCCGATCGAGAAGAACCAGAAGGCGATCGGCATCACCATTTTTCCCGCGCGCTCGGAGGCGATCCACTGCACCAGGAAGCGCATGGTGAACATGATTTGCGCCACGTAACCGAGCAGCACCCACCACTGGAACTTGGCCACAAAGACCTCGTGCAGGTAGCTGCCGACCGCTTGTGAGAGATCAATCAGCATTCCGTTTCACCTCCAAGACGTGCGGCACGCGACGCCGGCGAATGAGCCACCAGACCCCGACGAGATCGAGAATCCCGACCCAAAGCCGATCCCACATGCCGTAGTTCGACGTGCCGAACCGGCGCGGCCGATCGATCACGTCCACATAGCCGATGTCGTAGCCTTCGCGCCGCACCAGCGCGGGAAGAAATCGATGCAATCCGTCGAAATAAGGCAGCGCCAGAAAGAGATCGCGGCGGAATGCCTTCAGTCCACAACCCGTGTCGCGGGTGCGGTCGCGCAGCACGACGTTGCGCACGCCGTTGGCGAGACGCGACTGGAGCTTCTTGAAGGGCGTCGCCTGACGACCGACGCGCTGGCCGGCAACAAGGCCGACACGGGGCGCGCCCGCGGCCAGCGCCTCGAGCAGCGCCGGAATGAAGGCAGGGTCGTTCTGCCCATCACCATCGAGCGTGACGACGATACCCGCTCGGGCGTGGCGCACGCCGCTCGACACCGCCGCCGATTGTCCGCACGCGATGCGATGCTTGATCTGCCGCAGCCATGGGCGGCTCGCCATCAGCTCACTCAATTCGGATTCCGTGCGGTCGGTCGAGCCGTCGTTGACGTAGACGATCTCGAAGCTCGGGCCCTTGCCGAGCGCGGTCGCGATCTCGTCGACCAGCGGGGCGATGTTGCCGGCCTCGTTGCGCACCGGAACGACGATGGAAACAGCTGGCGGGGCCCCGCTTGCAGGCGTTTCGCTCATGGTCTGCCCGACATGATCTGCCTGACATGGCCGCGTCACGGCCGCCTCGCATCTTGCAATAGCGCGAGCTTCTTATGGGGCGATAAGCGCCCGGGCAACCCTTTTGATGCGCGTGAGCGAGGGACCGCCCATCGGCCGAACGGCTCCATCCGCGCCGACAACGAAGGCAAGCCCGCGCGCCGCGTACCAATCGCGTACCAACAGCACGCCGACCACGCCGACGACGGCCCCGACCATGACGTCGCTCGGAAAGTGTGCCGTGAGCACGACCCGGCTCACCGCGATGACGACCGCGTAGGTCCACAGGAGCGGGCGCATCCGCGGCCACAGCAGGCCGATGGCCATGGCGGCCGCGAAGGCGTCGACGGCGTGGCCCGACGGCAGGCTTGCGTATTCCACGCTCCAGCCGAACGGGCGGTAGCTGAGCGGGTTCGCGCTGCCCTCGACGAACGGTCGCGCGCGGCCGATCAGGCGCTTGCCGACGGTGAAGACCAAGCCCGGCAGACCGATCGCGAGGAACAAGAAACCGAGCCGCACGGCAAGCGCGGCGAGCACGCGTTGCGACATGCGCGGCAGCGCCGGCGAGGCCAGCAATGCGATGGCGGCAAGCGCCAGCGCGATCGGCACCAAAAACCAAACGGACTTGCCGAGCTCGGTGATGTGATCGAAGATCTCGGAGAGCCACACCGGCGTACGTTGCGCCGCGGTCGCTGCCGGGGCATCGACCACGATCATCGTCACTGCGACGATCGCGACGCCCAGCGCCGTGCCGGTCGCGAGCCGAAGCGACGCACGCCATCGCGGCGTCCGCGAAAATTTCGGTTTGCGCGCAAAAAGCGCGAACGCCCAGGCGACGTTGGCGCACACCCAATGCAGCCGCGAGTGCGGACGCGCGGCCGACGCCTGCTTGAGGGGGCCGCTCACGCTCACGACGAACCCGTCGAGCGAAACACCGCGATCGTAATCGGCCGCCCGTTGCTGATATTGATCGCATCGATGCGGGGCCCGGCGCTGTAGCGCACTCCGAGCGCCTCAGCGCGCTGGGCAAAACTTCTTTCCTCGCGCGCCTCGATGAAGGCGAAGCGGCATTCGCCGCCGCGCAGGAATTCGGCGGCGCCGAGGGTATCGGTGAGAACGGTGGCGGTACCGGCGAGGAAGACCAAGCTCGGTTCTTGATAGCCGACCGCCGCTGCTGCCTGCGGATGCGCGCAGCCGCTCTCGCGCAGAATACGAGCGAGCGTCGCACTCGGGAACAGTTGGCCGAGCGACGGCACGATCACGCCGAAGACCGCGATCGCGGTCAGGATCGCGGCCGCGACGGCGCGCAGCAGACCGTGCTCGGCGCCGTCGGCTTGGTAGAACCGCCAGGCCAAGAACCCCATGACCGCGGCCGCCCCCAACAACGGCCACGCCAACAGCCCGAATTGCCGGCCGATGACGGCGAGCGCGCCGATGCCGGCAACGCCTGCCACCAGCGGAACCACGAACCACCACACCGTCCCGCGCACGAGGAAAGGCTTGCGCGACAGCGCGTGCGCGTCGATCACGCCGGCGATCAGGATGGCGATCGCGGGATAGAGCGGCAGCACGTAATGCGGCAGCTTGGTCATCACCAACTCCAACACCAGCCACGAGGGCACGAGCCATGCCAGCAGAAATTTGATCGCAGGTTCGTGCCGCGCGCGCCACACCGCCGGCGTCGCCAGCGCCGCCAGCGTTGCCCCCGGCCAGAAGGTGACCCAGAACAGAATGAAGTAATAGCCGGGCGGGGCACCGTGGGACTCTTGGCCGCCGAGGACCTTGCCGAGCAAGTCCCCCCCGACCGATTCGGCGAAGAACGCGTCACCGGCGCGTCCGATGATCGCAAGGAACCAGGGCAGCACCAAGATCGCAAGCCACACGATGCCGGCAAGAGGCTTGAGCGAGCGCACCCAGCTGGCGGAGCGATCGACGACGATCAGTGCGGCGGCGGCAAGCCCCACCACCATCGCGATCAGCGGTCCCTTCAGCAGCACGCCGGCGGCGAGCGCGGTCCAAAACACGGCCGCGGTCGTCCAGGCGCTCGAAGCATCGCGCCGCTCGCGCTCCTGCCGCAGGTACGCGCGCGCCATTGCGCCCATGGCGGCAACGACGGTCATGAGCAACATGGCGTCGGTCTTGGCGATGAGGCGCTCGACGCCGAGGAGCACGCAGCTCGCCATCATCAGTCCGGCGAGCACCGCGGCGCGCCGCGATACGAAGGCCAGCGCGGCCCAATAGGTCAGCAGCACCGCGGCGATCGCCCCGATGAGGGATGGAATCCGATAGAGCCAGATGGTGGTGAGCGCGTGGGGAAAGCCGAGCGCGCTCGCCGTCTTCACCACGCCCGCTTGCAGCCAGTAAATGCCGACCGGCTTCTTGTAGCGCACTTCATCCTGGAAACGGATGTCGACGTAATCGCCGCTCTCCACCATTTGCTTGGTCGCCTGGGCAAAGCGCGCCTCGTCACGGTCGATCGGCGCAATGCTGAAGAACCCGGGCAGGAAGCCCAACAGCGCGACCGCGAGCAGCACCGCCACCGCCCGCGCGTGCGAACCGACGGCGAAGTCGACCATCGTCGTGAGGCTGCGCGCGGCGGCGCTCGAACGCTTCTTATTGTCGACCGTGACCACCATGTCCCCTGCCCTGTCCGGCATGCTTTGCGGCTGACCCGATACCATCAGCCAAGGCCATCAGCCATGGCCAAGTCGGCCCCCGTCGGCTTGCGCGAGCGTGAACGCCATAACTGCAGACGGCGGCCTATTGCAACCGCACCACCACGCTGTCGGTGGCGCCACGGCCATC
Organism: Hyphomicrobiales bacterium; assembly: GCA_019237215.1. GTDB lineage: Bacteria > Pseudomonadota > Alphaproteobacteria > Rhizobiales > Xanthobacteraceae > VAZQ01. Next base: position 3,886 of record JAFAHL010000485.1, read on the forward strand.
GATCACGGTGAGCCGCACGAAGCCGGGCCCCTCCGGCTCGAAGAACAGCGTGCGCCGTCGCCCCGCGCCCGCCAGCGGTTGTCCGTTGACCAGCACGGTCAGCGGTCCGGTGCCGCCCGTCACCTTGAGCGCGATCGGGTCGGGCTTGCCCGAGCCGTCGTTGGCAAGTTCGAGCCTCGCGTTATTGGGCGGGAACATGATGCGAAGCTGCGCTTCGGCGCCCTCGCCCGCGAGCGCTCCCGCGCGGAAGCGCTGCAGCGGCGGCGGCAGCTTGCTCGCCACCGCCACGAGCGTGCCTTTGGGCGCCGCGGGCAGCGGCGCCGGCAGCTTGCCGGTGCGGGCAAAGGCGTCGAACAGGATCGGCGCCGCGGCAACGCGCCCCACGAGCCCCGGCACCGGCGCACCGTCGGGACGGCCGACCCAAACACCGATCGTGCGCTTGCCGTCGAAGCCCACCGCCCAGGCATCGCGATAGCCGTAAGACGTGCCGGTCTTGAAGGCGATGCGCCCGCCGGCGGCGTTCTCCGGCGGCGGCGCGCCCAGAAGGATGCTGCCGACGTACCAGGCGGCGACCGGGTCCAACAGCCGGCGCGCGGTCGGCGTGTCCTCGCCGCGCAGCGCGCGCTCCGTGAGCGGCACGGTGGTGCCGAGCCGCGCCAACCCGGCATAGAGCGCAACGAGATTGTTGAGCGTCACCCCGACGCCGCCGAGGCCGATGGCGAGCCCAGGCACTTCGCCCGCGGGCAACACGAACGATCCACCCGCCTGCTCGAGCCGCGCGGCAAAGCGGCTGGCGCCGACTTTGTCGAGCACGGCGACCGCCGGCACGTTGAGGGAAAGCTGCAGCGCGCGGCGCACCGTCACCGTGCCCTGGAAACTGAGATTGAAATTCTCCGGCGCATAGCTGCCGAAGCGGAGGGGACGATCCTCGATCAGCGTCTCGGGATGGATGAAGCCGTCCTCGAAGCCGAGCCCATAGATGAAGGGTTTGAGGGTCGAGCCCGGCGAGCGCACCGCCGAGGTCATGTCGACCTGCCCGGCGCGCCGCGCGTCGAAATAGTCGGGCGAGGCGACGCGTGCAAGCACCTCGCCGGTCGCATGATCGACGGCGAGGATCGCAACCGACATGTCGGGCCCGAGCGCGCGGGCGCGTTCGCGCGCAAGCTCTTCTAGATTGCGCTGCAGCGCCGCTTCGATCGTGAGACGGTGAACGCGTTGGTGCGGGGCCGCGGCGACCGCCGCGTCGGCCGCATGGGGCGCCAATGTCGGCATGGGCTTGCGCCCATCCGGCACCGGCTCGCGCTTGCCGCGCTCGATCTCGTCGAAAGGCACAATGCCGGCGGCGGCGACGCGGTCGAGCACCCGGTCACGCGCGTTGCGCGCCGCGGCCGCCGAGCGGTCGGGACGGCGCTGCTCCGGCGATTGCGGCAAGCCGACCAGCATCGCCGCTTCGCCCAGCGTCAAGCGGCGCGGCTCCTTGCCGAAATAGGCGAGCGACGCCGCGCGGACGCCTTCGAGATTGCCGCCGTAAGGCGCCAGAGTGAGATAGAGCGCGAGGATCTCGTCCTTGGAGAGCGTGCGCTCGATCTCGATCGCACGCACCATCTGACGCAGCTTTGCCTTGAAGCTGCGCGCGGCGCGCGGTTCGAGCAGCCGCGCCACCTGCATGGTGATGGTCGAGGCGCCGGAAACGATGCGGCCGTGGGTGATCAGTTGCGCCAAAGCGCGGCCGAGCGCGAGCGGATCGACTCCGTGATGCGCGCGAAAGCGCTTGTCCTCGTAGGCGAGCAGAAGCTC
>JAFAHL010000691.1 GCA_019237215.1 Hyphomicrobiales bacterium
CGGCGCGCGCGAATTTTTGAACACCGACGTGATGCTCGCCGGCGTCGCCGTCATCGGCGCCATCGGCCTTGCGCTGGAGAAGCTCGTGTTCCAGCGGCTCGAGCAGTACACCGTCGTTCGCTGGGGGATGATGTCGTGACCGCCGCCTTCACCGCCAGGATCGAGCGCGCAACGTCGGCCTACCGCGCGGGCCTCGCGCTCTTGCTCGCCGCCGCCTGCTACGAGGCGGTTGCGCGCAGCGGCGCCTTTCCGCGGGCGCTGCTGCCGACGCTGCCGAAGGTCGCGAGCACGCTCTGGGCGCTCATCCTCGACGGCACCATGCTGGAGCATGCGGGCTATACCATGTACCGCGTGCTGGTCGGGCTTGCGCTCGCGGTCGCGGTCGCGCTGCCGCTCGGCATCCTCATGGGCCGCTTGCGGCCGGTTGAAAACTTCTTTCTCCCGCTCGCCAGCGCGCTGATGCCGATCCCCTCGCTCGCCTGGGTGCCGGTGTTCATCCTCTGGTTCGGGCTCGGCAACACGGTCGCGATCCTCATCGTGTTCTATGCCGCGCTCTTTCCCATGCTGCTCAATGCCTGGTCGGGGGTGCGGGCCGTCAATCCGCTGTGGCTGCGCGCGGCGGGCGCAATGGGCGCCGACGAGCGGGCGCTGTTCTGGAAGGTGATCATTCCCGGCGCATCGCCGTTCATCATCACCGGGCTGCGGCAAGCGTTCCTGCGGGCGTGGATCGCGGTCGTGGGCGCCGAGATGCTCGCCGCCTCCGACTGGGGCCTGGGCTGGGTCATTTTCGACGCCAAGGAATTCTTGAACGCGGACGTGATGCTCGCCGCGCTCGCGGTCATCGGCGCCATCGGCTTTCTCTTCGAGCGGCTCGTGTTCGGCTCGATCGAGCGCGCCACGGTCATGCGCTGGGGCATGGTGCGCACGGCAAAGGGGTAGGACAATTGTGACCGACAGCAGGGAGGAGCTGATGAAACGCTTTTTGTTGCCGGTCCTCGCCGGCCTCGCCATCACTGTGGCGGCGGCACCGATCGCGCAGGCGCAGGATTATCCCGCGCGACAGATCACCTTGATCGCGCCGTGGCCCGCGGGCGGAGCGGTGGACGCGCTCTGCCGCGCGGTCGCGCCGCACCTGTCGGACCGACTCGGCAAGTCGGTCGTGGTGGAGAATCGCCCGGGTGCGGGCTCGGTGATCGGCACCGCCGCAGGCGCCAAAGCCGCGCCCGACGGCTACACGATAGTCATGGCGGGCAGCGGATCGCTCGCCATCAGCGCCACACTCTACAAGAAACTTCCCTACGATCCGGTCAAGGACTTGGTGCCGCTCGTGCTGGCCGGCAAGATTCCATTCTTTCTCGTTGTCAACCCGTCGCTGCCGGTGCACTCGGTCGCCGAGCTCGTGACATACGCGAAGGAAAACCCTGGCAAGCTGACTTATGCCTCCGGCGGGCCCGGCTCCCCGCACCATCTCTACGCCGAGTTGCTCAAGAGCATGACCGGCATCGAAATGACGCACGTTCCCTACAAAGGCAGCGCCCCGGCCTTGACCGACGTCGTCGCCGGGCACGTGCCGCTGTTGTTCTCCGATCCGGTCCCCGCGCTGCCGCTCATCCACGAGGGCAAGGTGCGCGTGCTCGGCGTGTCCACGAAGACCCGTTCGCCGTCGGCGCCCGACATCCCGCCGATCGCGGAGGCTGGCGTTCCCGGATTCGACGCCGCCGGCTGGGGCGTGTTCTCGGTGCCGGCCGGCACGCGCAAGGAGGTCGTGGGCAAGCTGCAAACCGCGCTCGCCGCCGTCGTGGCATTGCCCGACGTTCAACAGCAGATCATCAACCTCGGTATGATTCCGAGCGGCATCTCCTCGCCCGAGGAGCTCGAGCGCTTCATCGACTCCGAGATCGCGCGCTGGGGCAAGGTCGTGAAGCAGGCGGGCCTGGCCGGGACGGAGTAGCCGCGGCAACCACGGAACCAGCAAGTAGGGGGCAAAGGCGATCGCTCGGCGTTCACGCGTGGATTGCCTCACGCCATGCAGGCAATTGTCGGCAATTTCATTCAACGCAAGCCACGGCGCGCGCTGTCGCCGGAGTTCAAACACGCGCTCGCCCGCGAGGTTCTCAAAACCGAGCGGCTGCGCATCATCGCCCTCATCGTCACCGCCACGGTACTGACCGCCGGATTGACGACCGCCGACATGGTCGTGCCGGCGATCTTGGATCGTATTTGGCGAGGGCATTTCCCCGTCCGCTACCTATGGGCCGGCTATGTCGGGTTTGTGCTGTTTGAAGCGTCGGTGCTCGCGCTGGTCTCCCGGCAACTCAAACGCGATCTCGATGTTCCCTGGGCGCGGCGTTATGTAAGCGCGTTCATTGAAACCAGCTTGCCGAGCCTCGTGCTCGTCGTGCACATGAACAACATGGGCGCGGTGCCGGCCCTGGGCTTTGTGGCGCCGCTCCTCTATTTCGTCTTCATCATTCTCTCAACCTTGCGCCTCGACTTCTGGCTTTCGACCTTCACCGGTTTCGTGGCAGCGGCCGAGTTGCTCGGACTCGCGCTGTTTCATCCCGCCGCGCAGGCAAGCGCCGGCGACCCGATGCTGGCGCCGGCGTTTGTGATCTCGCGCAGTGCGGTCATCTTTGCCTGCGGCGTTCTCGCCGGCGCGGTCGGCGTGCAACTGCGCCGGCAATTCGAAGCAAGCATCGCGGCGGCAACCGCCCGCGATTACGTCACCAACCTGTTCGGCCAACACGTTTCGCCCCAGGTGGTGGACCGCCTGCTGGCCGCCGGCTCGACGACCAGCAGCGATGCGCGGCAAGTCGCCGTCATGTTCGTCGACATCCGTGGCTTTACGGCCGCAGCGCGCAAGCGCACTCCGCAGGAGGTTGTCGACAGATTGGACGCAGCGTTCACGGTACTGGTCGAGATCGTCGATCGCAATGGCGGCATCGTGAACAAGTTTCTCGGGGACGGCTTCCTGGCGCTGTTTGGTGCGCCGCTCGACGATCCCGACGCGGCGCGGCGCGCCGTCGCGGCCGCGCGCGAAATGCTTGCCGCGATCGAGCAGCACAATATCCGCAGTGATTGGCCGCTGCGTATCGGCATAGGACTGCATCTTGGGCAGGTGGTGGCAGGCAACGTCGGCTCGCCGCGGCGCAAGGAATACACCGTGATCGGCGACACGGTGAATTTGGCCTCCAGAATCGAGGGCCTCAACAAGGAATTCGGGTCGCAGCTCCTGATATCTGACACGGTCCATCAGGCGATCGGCCAAGATGTCGATGCGGTCCCGCTCGGAGACGTACCGATCCGCGGCTATGAGCAGCCGGTTCGCGTGTGGCGTTTGGCTTGAACGCTGCGCAACAAGGACGTGGCGAATGGAGGTCATGGAAACGGGAAGAGTGACTGACACGAGCTTGTCGTCCCCGCGGAAGCGGGGATCCATATTCCAGAGGCCGGTGGTTATGGGTCCCCGCCTTCGCGAGGACGACGACAAGAGTTAAAGAGCCGAATTACAAAAACCGCGTCGGCCACATCAGCGTGCGCCACATGTGCGACGACGGCGTATTGTCGAAGCCGAGGCCCTCCTTCGGCTGCTTGAAATTGCGGCCGATGATGTCGACGAAATTGTCGAGGTTGACCTTGGCATCGGGATCGAACGAGTAGATGTCGTTCACGCAGATCAGCCGCGCGGTCATGTAATACTTGTGGCTGCGGGCGCGCTTGTATTCCTCCACGATGTAGGGCTCGGGCTGGTAGTCGGGGCCGAAATATTTGCGGTACATGTCCGGGTATTTGTAGCCGACCGACTCGTCGGGGAAGAAGCGCAGCGCCTGATGCACGCGCACCGCCCAGCTCACCTCCTCGTCGACGTAGGGCTCGATCAGCTGCGCGCCCCAATAACCGTGGTCGCAACGGATGAAGCCGGCGACGCCGACGTCGTGGAGCAGGCACGCCAGCACGACCTTTTCTTCGTGGCCGGCCTTGAGCGCCAGCGTCGCGCTCTGCAGCAGGTGGTTCATCGACACGAACCGGTGCTTGAAGAAGTCGATGAGCGTGGGCTTGTCCGGCATCTTCGGCAGCCGCGGATCGGCGCCCATGAGGAAATACTTGCCCGGATTGCGCGCCTGCAGCTCGGCGCCGCCGACGTAGTCGAGACTGCCGTCGGCCATGGTGAACAACGCCGATTTGGTGGCGATCTTGTCGTTGAGCTCGTTCATCATCTTCTCTTCGAGCTCGTCCGCCTGCTCCGACAACGTCAGCGGCCTCGATGCGGCGTGCGGTCCCATTCGACTGCTCCTGGTAAGTGCTCGAGCCTTGCGGCTATTTGTCCGGCCTCGTTTGCCCCTGTCTACACCGAATCCGATTCGAGCGAAACTCTCCCCGGCCGGATCGCGCGCGTCTGGCCACAAACGCGCATACCATTTATGACAGCGGCACCTAGTGTGGTGGATTTGAAGTTCCTACGCATTTGCAGCAAGTTTCGTATAGGAACTTCAAATCCAAAACCACACTAGACTCAAAAGTTTGCTAGTGTCCTTTCGATTGCGAAGTTCGCGCGAGAGTGCGCCGCAAGCGCTTGCGAACTTCGGAATCGGGACGCTAGCTCATGCCCCATATCGAAGTCCGCAATGTCTCGCTCGTCTACGACACGCCCGCCGGGGA
>JAFAHL010000792.1 GCA_019237215.1 Hyphomicrobiales bacterium
GGCGCATAGTAGCCCCGTGTCTATGGAGGCGCTCGCATGCCTCTCACAGGGCCAGTTCCCGAGGGCAAGACCTTCTTTTGTCCCCACTGCGGAGCACTTTATTCGGTGACGCATTCGCGGCTTCCCAAGGGTGAAAGCGGCGTCGCAAAATGTGTGGTTTGCCTGCAGACCATGAACAAGTGGGATTCAACCAAAGTTCCGACCTACAAGCTTGTTCAGCGGCCTGAAGATGCTTGATCGCGGCAGCCGCGAACGCCGGGAAGCCCGGTTCTGTCGCAGCTCTCCTCGAGCATGCGAAGCAACCGCACCTGCAAGGAGAGCGCGATGACGCGACCGTTCGAGGGCATCCGGGTGATCGACGTCACGCATGTGCTGGCGGGGCCGTTTGCAACCTATCAATTAGCCGTGCTCGGCGCCGACGTGATCAAGGTCGAGCATCCCGACGAGCCCGACCAGAGCCGCGGCTCGGGCACCGATAAGGCGCTCAACCGCCGCAACATGGGCACCTCCTTTCTGACGCAAGCCTCCAACAAGCGCGCGATCACGCTCGACCTGAAGACGCAAGCGGATCGCGACACTCTCAAGCGGCTCGTCGCCACCGCCGACGTGTTCGTCGAGAACTACCGCCCCGGCGCGTTCGAGGCGCTGGGGCTGGGATACGAGGCGCTGTCGGCGATCAATCCCCGGTTGATCTACGCCTCGTTCTCGGCCTTCGGCCAGCATGGTCCGCGCGGCCCACAAACCGCCTACGACCACGTGATCCAAGCGACCTCCGGCATCATGGCGATGACGGGGACCAAGGACGTGCACCCCGTGAAGTTCGGCGCGCCGGCGATCGATTATGCCACCGGCATGACCGGTGCCTTCGCGTTGGCGTCGGCGCTGTTCCAGCGCGAGCGCACCGGGCGCGGCCAGCGCATCGACATGGCCATGCTCGATGTGGCGATGATCCTGATGAGCTCGCATCTGACCGGCTATCTGCGCAACGGCGTCCACCCCAAGCCCCACGGCAATCGCCATCCCCATGCCACCAACGGCGCCTTCGAGACCAAGGACGGGCTGGTGATGCTGGGCGCGAGCAACCTGCGCCAGCAGCGCCGGCTGTGGACCGTGCTGGGGCGGCCGGACATGATCAAGCGCACCAACGACGAGCGCGACGAGGATCACGACCGCGAGATCGCCGTCCTCTCGGAGATCATGTTGACGCGCACCGCCGACGAATGGGAGGAATTCCTGCAAGCGCGCCACGTGCCGGCCGCGCGCGTGCGCACCATGGGCGAGGCGCTCGCCGACCCGCAATTGGCAACGCGCGGCGTCGTTCACCGCCACGCCACCGGTCATGGGATCGACGGCGGGTTTGGCGTGCCGTTGGCGGCGTTCACCTTCGCCCATGGCGGTCCGCGCATCGACGCGGCCCCGCCCACGCTCGGCCAGCACAACGAGGAAATCCTCGCCGAGCTCGGCCGCGAGCGGCGAGAAGCGCGCGCTGGGTGAGCCGTAGGACGCGCACGCCGGGCAAATCCAAGCGCGATCGCAGCTGGGCGGCTTTTCTCGCATTTCGCCGCCGCTCGATCCGCGCTACGCTACGGCGACGCGGCAACCTACGGAGATCGAACCATGGTCAAGTACACCTGGGACCACATCCATTTGCGAACCGCCAATCCCGAAGCGACCGCCCAGTGGTATGAACGCATGCTCGGCGCCGAGGTGATCCGCACCATGCAGCAAGGCAAGCCGCGCATCGACCTCAAGCTCGGCGGCGCCAACATCTTCATCGCGCCGGTCGCGCCCGGCGACGGCGTCAATCCGCCTCCGGTCACGCCCTACCAGGGCCTCGATCACTTCGGGCTCACGGTCACCAGCATCGACGCCGTGGTCGCGGAGCTCAAGGCCAAGGGCGTTGAGTTCACCAGGGAGCCCACGACGGTGCGGCCGGGCGTGCGCGTCGCCTTCCTGCGCGCGCCGGAGGGGGTGTCGATCGAGTTGCTCGATCGCAACGCCGCCTGAGTCGGACGGCGCGGCGAACGCGGGCGAAGGAGGAGCCATGGACGACAAGCGGTTTGCGGTCACCCACACCGATGCGGAGTGGCGCCGTCTGCTCACGCCCGAGCAATACCAGGTGCTGCGCGGACACGGGACCGAAGCGCCCGGTAGCTGCGCGCTCAACTACGAGAAACGCCCGGGCACGTTCACGTGCGCCGGCTGCGGCCAACCACTGTTCGTGTCGAAGAAGAAATTCGAGAGCGGCACGGGCTGGCCGAGCTTCAATGACCCGGTCGTGGACGCGGTCGAAACCTCGAGCGATCAAAGTTATGGCATGGTGCGCACCGAGGTGCATTGCAGCCGTTGCGGCAGCCATCTCGGCCACGTGTTCAACGACGGGCCCCCGCCGACGAATCTGCGCTATTGCATCAACGGCGTGGCCATGAACTTTAAGCCCGAACAGACGTAGCGGGGCCTTTGCGCTCTGGCATTGTTCGATCCATGCAAAAAGCCCGGCGGTTCGCACTGCCGGGCTTTTTCAACTCTTTTCTTCGTAGGCTGATTAGATGAGCAGCCTCGCAGCCGCGAGCACGATCCCCGTGACGAACACAGCCATGGAAGAAAACAGCAAGATCTCGTTTAGGACTTTGGCCATTGCAGCCTCCCCCGTGCGGAAAATTCCCCTCTCCGCAGCCCTAGCCGACCCCAGCACCATGGCCAAAAGGTGACGGCGAGCGGCGAAAATTAAGGCGCCGGCAGCGTCAAAAATTGCCTGCCGGTCCAGTGCCTTAGGCTATGTGGTCAGTTGCTCACGCAGGCTTGCGCCAAGAGGTTGCGATTGGTGCAGTTGTTTCCCCACGCGGCGGAAACGAGTCGGGCAATTGGCGACGCGGTCGCGGACGCTGTTGATCGGCGGCGGCTTCTAGACAGGCAGGCGCCTTGGAGCCCAGCGATCGCACGCTCCGAGGGAACCGGCAGCAGACGGTTTGCTGCTGCCGCGTGGGGATCGTGCGCGGGCGTTCCGCGCGCTCCTTGGATAACTCGCGGTCCGCGCCGACCGTTTTGGCAGGCCCTGCATGACGATCGGGGCTCCACTCTCACTCCGGCCTGGCCGGGAGGAGGCAACGCTCGAGCGTCGGCGAGGCGCGACGCTCGGCGGCGCTTCTTGGGGCGCGTCGATGCGCTTTCACCCGTCGCCAGAGTAAAAACGACAGCGGACGCGAGAATGAGAACTTCCGAGAATGGCGCGTGCACGCATGACGAATATTTTTCTGCGGCGCCGTCAGTGGAACTCGTTTGCCAAGGCGTTATCCGCGCGCTCTTCTGCGGCGTTCTGTGAGATTTTTGCAACGCTTTGGATTTTTTTGAAACGCACCGCAATCCAGCACTGATTTGTCTTGCAATGTCGCTCAACCACAACAACGGGGGGCTTCATGGATGTACAGGCAACCTACTACCGCCGACGAGCCATCGTGGCCAGGCAGTCGGCGGCGGCAGCGCTCGATCCATCGGTAAAGGCCGCATTCGCAGAGGTTGCGAACCACTGGCTCGCGCTGGCGGAGCAGATCGAATGGCTGCGATCCGTTCAGCAGGCAAGCCTTCGGGGCGACAGCGGGACGAGTGGAGTGGGCAGTAGCGAGCCGCGGCGCCGCAGCGGCTAAACCCGCCCGAAAAAGCGATCGGCGCGGCAATGGCCGGGGAGGGGACCACGACTATCGAATCAGCAAGGGGATTGCAGCATGGAGTCCGATGACGGCCGCCTCATCGCGAGGTTCCAACGCTTGACGACTGAACTTCTGGCCCAGAAACGGTCGGGGCAGTGGCAGCCAGAATTGGTCGACGAGCTTTATCGGACGTCGCTCGAGCTCGAACAGCGCGGCCTCAAGCAAACTCCCGAGTACCGAAACGCCTTATTGCGGGCGGATGAGCAAGCGTGGCGGCTGGTCGAGTGGGCGAGGCTGAGCGGCTCGGATGCTCCTGCGCCGCCAACTGCACCGGCGGAGCAGCCGGATGCGCCGACTCAAGCCACCGACTCGCCGCCGGCTGCACCGGCGGAGCAGCCAGACGCGTCGACGCAACCCACCGACTCGCCGCCGGCTGCATCGGCGGAGCAGCCGGACGCGTCGACGCAACCCACCGACTCGCCGCCGGCTGCATCGGTTCACGAAGACTGAGCTCGATGCGAGGAACGCGCCCCGTGCCGCTGCCGCGCCCGCGATCAGTTCGCGTGGTGCATGGTGTAGGCGGCGCGCACCTTGTCCAGCAACGCCGGCGGCAGCTGGCTGACGTCGGCCACGAGCCGCGTCAGGCCCTTCGCCCGCCGACGGCGAGATGCCGACGTTGATGCGCTGAGCGTCGGCGAGTAGTTCGGGGTCCTTCATGGTGGCGTCGAAAGCGCGCCGCAGAGCGGTGAGGCGGTCGGCGGGGACGCCCGGGGTGGTGAAAAAGGCGGCGCCGACCTCGGTCGCGTTCAGGCACCCCGCCGCATGAGTATCTGGCTGTATTCGCAAGACGCGAGCGGAAAAAAGCTCGCTGGCAGCACGTCAAGGCAGCCGCCTGCCGTCCGCGAACACCTGGGACCAGCTGAGAATGCGAACGGAGTGCCGCAATCCGCTCGGCCAAAATGGGTCTGCCTTTACGAGCGCGTCGATGACGTCTGGGCTATCGGCTTCGACCATCCACAGCCCACCGGCGGGGTCGCCTGACAGCGCGCGTAACGGTCCAGCCGCTTTGATCCGCGCCGCGTTGTGCTCGAGAAATGACAAGTGGGCAGCCATGTGGCGGCGGCGAACATCGGCGCCGAGCGTCACGTTGTCTTCGAACAGAACGACATAAAGCATCTGGGTTTCTCCAAGCGCCTGGACGGCCGAGGCTGCGTCTGCAAAATTGCGGCGTGAAGGCGCATTGTTGCAGTTAGGGCCGGCAGAAATGCAGATGCTGAATTGGAACGATCTTCGCTACGTGCTGGCCGTCAGCCGAGGCGGAACGCTGAGAGCGGCCGCGCGGCTGCTCGGGGTCGACGATACCACCGTTGCTCGGCGCCTAGTGGCTATGCAAGAAACGATCGGTACGCGCCTCTACCAGCGTCTGGTGGACGGCACGCTGCGGCTGACGACGTCCGGCGAACGGGCCGCGCTTCATGCCGAAAGGATCGAGCGCGAGGTCGGTGCGCTCGCTATCGAGCTTGCGGGCGCAGACGACGTGGTTTCCGGTACCGTGCGCATTACCTCTGTTCCCATCGTCGTCAATCACATCCTCGTGCCTGCGGCGCCAATCCTGCTCAAGCGTCACCCGAAACTCGAGTTGGAATTAGTCGCGGACGCCAGAGACCTCAGTCTGACGCGCCGTGAAACCGACTTGGCTTTGCGCCTCGCTCGTCCGAAAACAGGAGGAACGAAGGTGGTGGCACGTCGCGTCGGTATCGTCCGGTATGACGTCTATGCGTCCGCATCCTGCTCGGTGCGCGACGCAAAAATGCTGCCCTGGGTGACGTATGACGAGGCGATGGCTCATCTCCCGCAGGCACGCTGGATTGCCGCGACCGCTGTTCGCGACCATCAGAGGATCGCTGCCGTGCGCCTCAACGACGCCGAAGCTCTGCTCGAAGCCGTGATTGCCGGACTTGGTCGATCACTGTTGCCTTGCGTTGTCGCTGACGGCGACGCGCGGCTGCGAAGAATTGGCGCAAAGCGGCGCGGCTCGGTGCTGTCCCGCGAGCTGTGGCTTCTCACGCATTCGGAGCTCAGGAGGCTCGGCAGGATCGAAGCCGCCGCGAAGTGGATCGAGCAGATAGCGCCGCACTAGTGTGGCGGTTCAGAAGTCCGCATCAATTCTTGGCAGCTTAGTCCGAAATGCGGACTTCTGAACCAAAGCCACACTAGATCAATAAGTCACGCGGCTCCCCGCTCAAACGGAGAGAAAGTGGCTACGGAGCAAACGTTTTCCAATCGACCGAGCAAAAACTGCTTACGCTTGCCGACGAGATATCGAATGAGTGAATTTTACGATGCTGCAATGACCCCTCGCCCGCGCGAGCAGGTGGTGTATCATTTTCTTGACGTTGCCTCGTCTCGATTCAGAGGATGCCGGTTCCATTTTCCTCGCCGCGCAGGCGTCGCGCCATCATCATCGGCGGGTCGATGTCCGGCCTGTTCGCCGCGGCCTTCTTGCGGCAGAAGGGGTGGCACGCCGACGTCTATGAGCGCTCGACGGTCGAACTGGTCGGCC
>JAFAHL010000214.1 GCA_019237215.1 Hyphomicrobiales bacterium
CTGTTGTTCGCTTGGCTCGTACCCTCGTCGGCCGATGCGCAACGAGTCGTCGCCGAGACATTCATGATCCCGGCTGTCGATCCTGGCATCCAGTTGCACGTGCGGAACAAACATCTCGAAGGGCGCGAGGGTTTCCCGGCCGAGCGCGTCGTGCTCTTCGTGCACGGGGCGACCTATCCCTCCGAAACAGGCTTCGATATCGATCTGCCCGGCGGTGCGTGGGCGGATCACGTCGCTCGCAAGGGCTACGACGTCTATCTCGTGGATGTGCGCGGTTATGGCCGCTCCACGCGCCCGGCGGCGATGGACGCGCCTGCAGCGGAGAATCCGCCGTTTGCGACGACGGTCGACGCGGTGAAGGATGTCAGCGCGGCGGTCGATTTCATCCTCAAGCGCCGCGGTGTCTCCAGGCTCAATCTGGTGGGCTGGTCGTGGGGAACGGCAATCATGGCCGGCTACGCCATGAACAACAACGAGAGGGTCAGCAAGCTCACGCTGTACGCCCCGTTGTGGCATCTCAAGGCGCCGCCGCCGTTCAGCGGATCCGGCGCGTATCGGGTCGTCTCGCGCGATGCGGCGCGCCAGCGCGGCATTCGCGGAATTCCCCCGCAGCGTGTCGAGGAAATAAGCCCGACCGCATGGTTCGACGCATGGTGGCAGGCCAATCTTGCGACCGATCCCGTGGGCGCCAAGCAGGATCCGCCGGTGCTGCGGGCGCCCAATGGCGTGCTCAAGGACGTCGTCGACTATTGGGGCGCCGGCAGGGCGACGTGGGAGCCGGAGATGATTCGCGTTCCAACGCTGCTGATCCTGGCGGAGTGGGACCAGGACACTCCGCTTTACATGGCGCAAGAGATCTTCGCCAAGCTCGTCAACGCGCCCTACAAGCGTCATGTGGTCATCGGCGAGGGCACCCATACGGTCGCCCTCGAGAAGAACCGGATGCATCTGATCAACCAGGTACAGATCTTTCTTGACGAGTAGTGGCCGCGCGGAGCCGCAACGAGATGAACCGGAACGCCACGGTCGGGAGGGCTTTTGGCCCATCAGCCGATCCACTAAGATCGTGTCAGAAACCTTAACCAGAGCCTTGTTAACCAGAGCCTCGGAGGACAGCAGATATGAAGAGCTTTCTCATGGGAACGGCCGCGCTCGTTGCGCTCGGCGTGGCGCCGGCTGGGGCCCAACAGCCCGTGAAGATCGGCTTCGTCAGCACGTTCAGCGGCCCGACCGCGGTGATCGGCAACGACATGCGCAACTCCTTCGAGCTCGCGCTCGACCATCTCGGCCGCAAGATGGGCGGCAAGCCGGTCGAGGTGATCTACGAGGACGACCAGCAGAAGCCCGAAGTCGGCGTGCAGAAGTCCCAGAAGTTGGTGGAGTCCGACAAGGTCGATTTCGTCATCGGTTACATCTGGTCGAACGTGCTGCTTGCTTCGCTCAAGCCGGTGGTGGATTCGCAGACGTTTCTGATCAGCGCCAATGCCGGCCCCTCGCAGATCGCCGGCGAGCAGTGCTCGCCCTATTTCTTCTCGACCTCGTGGCAGAACGACCAGACGCCGCAGGCCATGGGCACCTACATGACCCAGAAAGGCGTGAAGACCGCCTTTCTGATCGGTCCCAACTATGCCGCCGGCAAGGACATGCTCACCGGCGTGCGCACGACGTTCAAGGGCCAAGTCATCGGCGAGGAATTGACCAAGTGGCCCGACCAGCTCGATTTCTCGACCGAGCTGTCGAAAGTGCGCGCGGCCAAGCCCGAGTCCGTATTCGTGTTCTATCCGGGAGCGGCCGGCGTGCAGTTCCTGACCCAATATGCCCAGTCCGGGCTCAAGGGCCAGATCCCGCTCTATACCGCGTTCACGGTCGACGCGATCACGCTGCCGCTGCAGAAGGATCTCGCGCTCGGCGTGCCGGGCGCTCAGGAATGGGTCAATGACCTGCCGAACGCTGCCAACAAGAAGTTCGTTGCCGACTTCCGCTCCAAGCACAAGAACTATCCGTCATTCTACGGCGCGCAGTCCTACGACGCGGCGAATTTCGTCAACAGCGCGGTCGTGGCGGTCAACGGCGATCTCACCAAGAAGGACGCCATGCGGGCCGAGATGCGCAAGGCCAACTACGCGTCGGTGCGCGGCCCCTACAAGTACGGCAACAACCACTTCCCGATCCAGAATTTCTATCTGCAGGACGTGGTGAAGGACGCGGAAGGCAATCTCACCCTCAAGACCGTTGCCAC
>JAFAHL010000229.1 GCA_019237215.1 Hyphomicrobiales bacterium
GTCGCGGTGATCGACCGGTCCACGCATAAGGTGGTCGACGCGATCGATTCCGGATCGACGAACGGCCATCGCCTGGTGGTCTCGCCGGATGGTCGACGGCTCTACACCGAGAACGAGGAAGACGGCACGGTGTCGGTGATCGACCTGCCCGGACGGAAGCTCCTCGGCAAAATCGAGACTCCGCGCCCGCTTGCCGGCATCGCGATCTCGGCCGACGGCCGCACCGTCGTGGCGGTCGATGATGCGCAGCCGTCGCTGTTCCTGATCGATACCGCGGACGGCCGCGTCACTGACGAGGTGCGCCTCGAAGGCGTGCCCAAGGCGGCGCAGATCGCGCGTTACGCGCCCGACAACAGTCTCATCGCCGTCACCAGCCTCAACAGCGGGACCGTGAGTCTTATCGATCCGTCATTCCGCCAACAAACCGCGATCGAGGTCGGCAGTCAGCCGATGGACATGGCGTTCCGTGGCGAAGAATTGTTCGTCGCCTGCCAGGGTGACGGGTCCATCCACGTCATCGATATTCCCGGGCGTCGTGCCAAGCACAGCTTCCGCGCCGGCGCAGGGTGTGAATGCGTCGGCTTTTTCTAGGGTACACGCCTCAGTCGAACACGCCTTGCTCGCGGTAGGCGTCGTATTCCGCTGGCGTCAATCCGATGAGATCGCGGAACACGAAGTCGTTGTCGGCGCCGACGCAGGGCGCCGGTCCCACGATATCGCCGGGAGCCTCGGCGAGATCGAAACCCGGATAGCAGTAGGCGTGATCCCCCATCTCCGCATGGCGCCGCACGCGGAACTGGCGGCGGGCGCGAAGCTGCAGATCCGCGTAGAGGCCGGCCATGGTCACCACCGGATAGGCGGCAACGCCGGCCGCCTGCAAGGCGACGGCGGCGGCCTCGGCGCTGCGTTGCGCGCTCCAAGCCGAAATGACTTCCTCGAGCGCCTCGATATTGGCCCGCCGGGCCGCGGCGCCGGCAAAGCGCGCGTCGGCGGCAAGCGTTTCGTTTCCGATTGCTTTGGCGAGCGCCGCGAAATCGGCGTCCGACCAGCACGACAGCGCGACCCACTCCTGATCACGGCATGGGAACGCGCCGTGCGGCACGGCGAGAGGGTCGTCGTTGCCGCAGCGCGTGGGCACGCGGCCGCTGGCGAAAAAATCTTTGAGCGCCGCGCCCATGAACACCAGGCCGCATTCGTATTGCGAAAGATCGATGAGCGCGCCCCGTCCGGTCTTGCGGCTGCGCATCACCCCGGCGAGCGCCGCCGAGGTGCCGAGCAGCGAGGCGATGTAGTCGATGTAGGGGCCGTAGAGCAGCATCGGCGGGCCGTCCGGAACGCCGGTCAGCTCGCACACGCCGGCGAGCGCGGAGAGCTGGGAACCAAAGCCCGGCTGGTCCGCGCGCGGCCCCGTCTGTCCCATGTTGCAGGTCGAAAGCATCACCAGGCGGGGGTTGAGCTCGACGAGCGTGGCGAAGCCGAGGCCGAGGCGCTCCATCACGCCGGGCCGCATGTTCTCGACGATGAGATCGCACCACTGCGCCATCCGGCGCGCGAGCGCCACGCCCGCCGGCTTCTTGAGATCGACGGTGACGCTGTATTTCGAATCGTTGAAGAAGGCGAAGCAGCCGCTGCGGTTGTAACCGTGACGATTGTCCTTGAACGGCGGATATTGAATGCGAAAGCCGTCGGGACGTTCCCGCGATTCCATATGAATCGTGCTGGCGCCGAAATTGGCCAGCACCTTGCCGATGTGCGGACCCGCGGCATAGCCGCCGAATTCGAGGACTTTGAGCCCGGCGAGCGCCTGCGCGACCGCGGTCATGGCCGGCTCCGCGCCCGGCGCGGCGGCGCCGCCATCGCAGGCTCGCCCTGCGTCGACTTCGCCGGGGCGAACGGCGCGCCGGGAACGTGACGCAGCGGCGGCCGTGCGCCGTCAATGACTGCGAAGCTGCCGCAAAAGCGCTCGGCGGCGCCGGCGACGGCCTGGAAGAAGCCGCGCGCCTCGAGCTGAGGATCGCTGGCGATATCGGCCACCGTCGACACCGGATAGCCCAGCATTTCGCGCCGGTGCCCTTCGGTCAGGAATTCGCGCTTGCTCAGGCGCGCGAAAAATTTCGCCACCGGCGCCTCGATGGCATCGACCTCGCTCTGGTCGGCCTTGGTGGGGTCCCAGACTTTCCAGTCGATGGCGGCGAGCGCGCCGAGCTCGGCGCCGCGTTCGCGCATCCACGCCACGAGCTGCTCGTTGGTGCGCCGTCCCGCCACGCCGCCGTAGAAGATGAAGTTGATGTAGCCGTCGCGGCACGGCCAGAACACGCGGTAGCGCGCGCCTTTGATCGAGCGGCCGGTCATGAAGGCGCCGGCGCGCGTGGGCTCGAGACCGAGGAGATCGACGAAAGCGGGCGCGTGCGACAGCGCGGTCACCACCGACGCCTGGGCCGAGACGTCGACGAGATCGCCGCGGCCGGTGGCGTCGCGATGAGAGAGCGCAACCAGCGCGCCGATGGCGGCCTGCGCGCCGGCCCAGCCGTAGGATTGCGGCTCGCTCACCCGCACCGGCACGCCGTCGGGCTCGCCCGCGAGCGCCATGGCGCCGCCTGCCGCCATGAGCTCGATGTCGCTCGCCTTCCATGCGCTGCGCGGACCGACGCCGCCGAACGGCCGGATGGCGACGACCACCAACCGCGGATAATTCTCCCGCAGCGCGTGGGGATCGAGATAGGCGCTGGAGGCGGATGGCGTGAGCAGGCAGATGTCGGCCGCGCGCAACAAATCCTCAAGCCGCGCCCGCTCAGCGCTCGCTTGCAGATCGACCTCGAGCATTCGCTTGTTGACGTTGAAGGCGCGCCAATCCGCGCGGCTGCGGTCGCTGCCGGGCGGCTCGAGCTTGATCACGTCGGCACCGAGATCGGCAAGCACGCGGCCGGCGAGCCAGCCGCGCCGATCCGTCGCGTCGATGATCAAGACGTCGGAAAGCAGCATGGTGTTACGCTTTCAACACCAACCTTCTCGGTGTCGTCCCCGCGCCTTCTCGGTGTCGTCCCCGCGAAAGCGGGGACCCATCGTGCCACGCACCGCGGTCTCTGGAATATAGGTCCCGCAACGGGGTCCCCACGACGCCAGCATCGCGGGGTGCCCCTCGCGGGGACGACGGCACGGCAATAGGCGCGCGCATGCCCCCTGGGACAAACGCTTCACACATCCGCGCTCAGCGCCCGGTGCGGGCGAGCGAGTGTACCCAGCCCACCATGCGCGAGCGCGCGTTCTCGATATCCTTCTTACCGAAGAAGTCCTCCGGCTTGACCCGATCCACCGGATAAACCGGGCGCAAAAAGTCGCTCTCGTAGCCGAACGGCACCGTGGCATCGATGCCCATGCCGCCCTCGAAATTGGTGTTCGAGGCCGTCCACTGCTTCTCGCCCGCGGTCATGCGCTCGGCTGGCATGAAGGTCTGCCCGCGGCCGCCGGGAATCGGATTGAGGATATCGGCGCGCGGATTCACGCGCGTGGTGAGGCACCACATGATGTCGTCCATGGAATACGGATCGACGTCTTCGCTCACCGCGATTGCAAGCCGCATGCCCTGCGAGCAGGAGAGCGCCGCGGCCATGAAGTTGCGCTGCCATCCTTCGTCGATCTGATGGCGCTTCTTCACTTGGATGATGCAGCCGCCCCAGTCGGTCATGCAGTAGGGGATCACCACGTTCTGCACGATGCCGGGCTGCAGCCGCTCGCACAGCTCGTAGATCGCAGCCTCGCGCACCGTGGTGTCGATGTTGTGGTCGTCGAGAGTGTGAACGCCGAGCGCGAAGATGATCGGCTTGGTCTTGGGATTGCGCATGGTGACGGCGGTCACGTGGAAGGTCGGCGCCTTGTAGGCCTTACCCATGTAGCCCGCCCATTCCGGATGGAAGTGGAAACGGCCCTGGACGCCGGCGTCCTCCGATTCCTTGGTCTCGAACCGACGGTCACGCGGATCGACGTAGCCCTCGAGCACCAATTCCGAATCGGCCAGCGCCATGGCGTTGACGGTGCGCGCCTTCACCAAGCGGATCGGCGCACCCTGCACGGCGCCGGCGATGCCGATTTCGTCGCAGCCCATCGGCAGCACCGCGTAGTCGAAGCCCGCGCCCGCGAGCAAGGTGCAGGCCGGCGGCACGCCGAAGCACATGGTGATGGGGACCGGCTCCTTCGACTTGTAGTACTTGTTCACCACCTGCCACATGTGCGAGCCGGGCGAGATCTGGAACGTGCC
>JAFAHL010000409.1 GCA_019237215.1 Hyphomicrobiales bacterium
CTCGCCTTTGTCATCGATCTCTTGTGCGGCGGGCTATCGGACGGCGCGGTCGGCGCCGAGGTTCGCCCGCTCTACGGCGATCCCGCGGAGCCCTATCGCTGCTCGCATTTTTTTCTGGCGATCGACGCCGGCCACTTTCCGGCGGGCGAGCGCTTTGCACAGCGCGTGCGCGATCAGGCGATCCGCGTAAGCGGATCAAAGCGCGGCCCCGGCGGGGAGCGCGTCTATGCGCCGGGAGAGCTTGTCTGGGCGACGCGACAAGCGAGCGGCGGCGTGTGCCGCCTCGATTTACGGACCTTGGGTAGCCTCATCAAGACCGCCACCCGTGTCGGACTTCCGAATTTCCAAGAGTGGCTCTTGGAAACGCGGGGGGCATAAACCATGCGGGCGCGCTTCGATGCCGAGGGAGACGTGATCGTCGTAACCGGCGGCGCCAACGGCATCGGTTTAGCCTTGGCGCGCGCAGCCGCGCAGGCCGGGGCCCGCGTCGTCGTTTGCGACGTCGACGCGGCGACGATGGCGGCGCTATCGAGCGTTGCGGGAATTTCGACGCGGCGTCTCGACGTGTCCGATCGTGCCGCGGTGTTCGATGTGCTGGGCGGAGTCGAGCGCGAATTCGGCAAGATCGACGGCCTCGTCTGCGCGGCGGCGATTCAGCCGCGCTCGCCCGTTCACGAGATGGAGCCGGCGGCCTGGGATCGCGTCTTGCGGATAAATCTCGACGGCGTGGTCTGGTGCTACCAGGCGGTAGTCGCCGGCATGATCGCGCGGCGGTCCGGAAGCATCATTGCGTTTACATCGGGGCTGGCGCAGCAAGGCTGGCCCGGGGCGTCGGCCTATGCCGCCAGCAAAGCCGCGCTGATCGCATTCGCCAAAAGCGCGGCCAAGGAGATTGCGCGGCATCGCGTGCGGTTCAATCTCGTGGCGCCGGGCGTGATCGACACGCCGCAATATCGCGCCGCCAATGCCGGCGACGACGATGCCCGTTGGCGCGCATCGGTCGGCGTCGGACAGCCCGAGGACGCCATCGGCCCGCTCCTGTTCTTGTTGTCCGATGAGGCGACGATGACCGCTTCGATCATCAGCCGGGACTTCGTCTATGCGGCGCAGGACGGTTGAAGGATGAGCAACGGCATGCCGCCCATCATCGTCGTCGGCGCGGGCCCGGTCGGTCTCACGACCGCGCTGGGGCTGCATTTCTACGGCCTGCCGTTTGCACTGTTCGAGGATGACGCGGAACTGTCGCTGGATACGAAGGCCGGAACGATACTCACTCGAACGCTCGAGGCCTTTCGGCGCTACGCTGTCGCCGATCGGGTCCTCGCCAAAGCGCTGCGCGTCGACGAGATCGGCGACGTCGAGCGCGCGACCAACACGGCGCGGCCGTCCGTGCAGACGGCGCTTCTCAGCGACGACACGCGCTACCCCTTCGTGATCAACATGCCGCAACATCACCTCGAGCCGATCTTGCGCGCGGCGATCGACGAGCGCAGCCCCGGGGCGTTCCATCTGCGGCATCGTTTGACGTCGTTTCGGCAGTCGGATCGCGGCGTGGTCGCGAGCTTCGACACCCCGGACGGCGCGCGCGAAATCGAAGGCTCTTATCTTCTGGCCTGTGACGGCGGACGCAGCACGGTGCGCTCGCAGCTCGGCGTGGCGGTCGAAGGAGAGTCGTCCGATGTCCGCTGCCTGCTGGTCGACGTCAAGGTCGATCTCGACGTCGCCAATCCGCGCGACTATCCCTATCTCGCCTATTTTGCCGATCCCGAGGAATGGATGATCCTGGTGCGCCAGCCGCACTGCTGGCGTTTCCTCTATCCGCTTGCCGCCGGCGTCCCCGAGCCCACCGCCACCGAATTCCGCGCGAAGGTCATTCGCTTCATCGGTCCCGTCGACGAGATGGAAATCCTCAACACCATCGTCTACCGCATCCATCATCGCGTGGCGACGCAGTGGCGCTGCGATCGCGTGTTCCTCATGGGCGATGCCGCGCATCTGATCACGCCGATGTGGGCGCTGGGCCTCAACACCGGAATTCTGGACGCGATCAGCCTGCCCTGGCGACTGGCGTGGGTGGCGCGGGGATGGGCGAGCGATGCGCTGCTCGACGGCTATGCGCGCGAGCAGCGGCCTGTCGCCGCCGAAGGCTCCGGCGAGATGGCGCAGGCGGCGCACAAGTACATGGCCGGACAGGCTGCAACGGTGAAGGCCATGTCGGGCACGGCGTGGGCCAATGCCGCGACGCGAACCATGCTGGGAGTGAGACTGGGCGTCGATGAAGCCGGCGACTGGTCGATGGTCAAGACCGACCGCGGGCCGTTCCGCGTCGGCGATCGCATCCCCGACGGCGTCCTGCACGCAGGCGACGGCCGTCCGGTTCGCCTGCACGATCTTGTCGACGACAGCTTCGTGGCGCTCTATTTCACCGACGTGCGGCGGCGCCCCGACATTCCCGCCGACGTTCCCGGGCTGAAACATCTCATCGTGTCCCACCGCGACGCGCCGCTCGACGGCGGCCTGCGCGGGCGCGCTTTGTTCGACGTTGGCGACCGATTTCGCCAGCTCATGGGCTGCCCGCGCGATACCTTGGTGCTGGTCAGGCCGGACGACCACATCGCCGCGATCGCTGCGATGGGCGCCGCACGGGCGCAAGACCTCTATCGACAGGTGGTCGGGCAGCCTTGAGGCAGGCGCCGACCGATAACGGATCATGGCAGGGAGACTGCAACGATGCGCGTGTTGGGACCGATTGGCGACAAGATCGTGTTCGAGAACGAGTTGGTGCGGGTGTGGAGCGTCACGCTCGACCCCGGACAGCGGCAGCCATGGCACCAGCATCTGCTGCCCTATCTCATCGTGCCGTTGACGGAGGGCAGGAACGAGATGACGTTCGATGACGGCCGCGTTCGCGAAACGCACGAGAAGCCGGGAGAGGCGATCTGGCGCGAACCCGGCATCCCCCATGAGCTTCTCAACCGCAGCGATTGGCAGTACCGCAACATCCTCATCGAAATCAAAGCGGACGCCCATCGCGCGAGCGAGCACGCCGCTCGCGGGCCGGGTTGACACGCGTTGTCGCCTCGTCAAGCGGCTTTGACACTTCGCTGATCCATTCTCAGCCTCCCGACGCTCCTTGGGTGCGCAGGAACAAGGCGTAGATGCAGTGGCTCGCCGCCATGAACAGGCGGCTGCGCCGAAAACCGCCGAAGCAGACGTTTGCGCAGCGCTCGGGCAGATCAATCCGGCCAATGAGCTTGCCCGCGGCGTTGAAGATCACCACGCCGTCATTGCCCGCGCCGCCGCCCCAACCGCACCACAAGTTGCCGTCGACATCGATGCGCAAGCCGTCGGCTATGCCGCCGCGCTCGACGGTGATGAACGTTCGCCCGTTGGCGAGCTTCGTGCCGTCATCGACGACGTCGTAAACGCGGAAAACCTGCGGCGTCACGCCATCTTCGATGATGTAGAGCTTCGTCTCGTCGGGCGAGAAGGCAAGCCCATCCGGACGGTTGACGTCACCCGCAACGACCGTTGCCCGCCCGCTTCTATCGAGCCGGTAGACGTTGGTCGGCAATTCCTGCGTGTCGATGACGCCGGAATAGTTGCTGGTGATGCCGTAGACCGGATCGGTGAACCAAATCGAGTCGTCGGATTTCACCACGATGTCGTTCGGCGAGTTGAGCCGCTTGCCCTCGAACCTGTCGATCAACACCGTGATCGTTCCGTCGTATTCCGTACGCGTGACCCGTCGCCCGGCGTGCTCGCAGGTGAGGAGCCGGCCCTGGCGGTCGCGCGTAAGACCGTTGGGCTTGTTCGCCGGTTTGCGAAAGACGCTGACCTGCCCCGTCTCCTCATCCCAACGGGTGATGCGATCGAGCGCGGCATCGGACCACAAGAGATAGCGGCCATCGCCGAACCAGACCGGTCCCTCGGCCCAGCGCATGCCGACGGCGAGACGTTCGATGCCGGCATTGTTGAGGCGATACTTTGCGAAGCTCGGATCGAGAACCTGTATGGCCGGGTCTGGGTAGCGATCGCTCGGCTCCCACGCGGCCAAGGCGCGGGGCGCGGCCGCGGCTGCCAGGGCGCCGACGCCGGCGGTGAGCATGTCACGTCGTGAGATGCGCATGGCATTTCTCCCTCGTCGCTGCAACCGTGATTGGTCGAGCGCTTGCGCATCTTACTCAACGTGACATCGAGAACGAATGGACCGGCGCGGCGGCTGAACGGAGCGAGAAAGGCCCGGGCATTTGGCCGATCAATGCTCGCGGACTTCGAACCATTGTCGCCGGGCTCTGCCTGGATTGCATTGCATGATCGCTGCACGCGAATATGATTTTCGATCGAAACCTCGTATGCTCCCGCAACGGCACGCATTCTACCGGCGATCTTCGGGAACGACGCAAGCATGAATTCGATCAAGGCGACGGCGATACTGGCGATGCCGGCGCTGGCCGCGGCGGCAGCGATGGGCGCAAACGTCTTCGCGCAGGAGGCGAAGGCGCCAGCGAAGGATTACAATCAACGTGCGCTGGAGATCTACGAGTTCAGGAAGGCCGCGGCGAGCGGGCCGGAACGAGGGCAGGAGATTTTTTATTACAAATGCTGGTTTTGCCACAACGAATTCGTGCAGGGCATCCCGCAGCTCACTGGCCTCTATCAGAAGCCCAACCTGCTCTCCGGCGAGGGCGTGAACGACAACACCGTGAAGGAGAAAATCCGTAACGGCGGCGCCGGCATGGCGGCCTACAAGTACACATTGAGCGATGCGGATTTGAACGACCTCGTAAGCTACCTGCGGGAAAAGTGCTGCTGGGACTCCGATACACCCCCGCTCAATCCGCGCTACCGGATGCGCTGACACGGAGGAAACCATGGTCGCTTGCATCGGGCGTGGTCGCGGGCAGCTTTCGCCGGTCGTAGTGCTCGCGTCCTTCCTCCTGCTCTCGCTCGCCGCCCACGCACAGAGCGCAACGCAGCCGCTGGGCGGCCCGCATGGCGTCGTCAAATCCGCAAATGGCGAGCTGCTCGAAGGGATCATGGTGCAGCTGATCGCGCAGAAGAATGCGATCCGAACCACGGTCTACAGCAATGCGGACGGACGCTACGAATTCCCCATGCTCGAGCCTGGAACCTATACGCTTCGAATTGCGCGGCCGCGCGAATTTCATCCGTTCGTCAGGGAGAAACTCGAACTCAACGGCCCGGCCGAGCTCGCCGACATTACGCTGACACGGGTGACGAACGCGGCATTGTTGCCGGCGCTTCCCGAGATCGCGGCGCAGATGACCGGATCGGAGTGGCTACTGAGCCTATCGGGAACCGGCGAGGAAAAACGGCTTCTGACGGTCAACTGCAACTGGTGCCATTCGTATCAGCAGATTTTCCGCAATCGCTACGACGAGCACGGCTGGGCCCAGATCGTCAACCGCATGACGAAAGGCGCGGGCTCGCCGCTCATCAACATGAACCCGCGCGGACGCTTCAACGACGAGGATACGGCAAAATTGGTGAAATGGCTGGCGACCGTGCGCGGCCCGGATTCCAAGGATCCGCCGTTCGTCGCGTTGCCGCGGCCGCAGGGCCGCCAGACCAGGGTCGTCATCACCGAATACGAATTGCCGCGCCTCGAGCTTGCCACGCATGACGTCTGGGGGGATTCGAAAGGAAACATCTGGTACAGCCCGCACCGCAGCTCCTACATCGGCCGGCTTGATCCGCGCACCGGCGCGGTCATGGAGTATCGCGTGCCTGCGGTCGATGCCGGCGTGCTTCCCGGCACGCACTGGATTTACGTCGACAAGAACGACATCGTGTGGGGCTCGGAGAACTGGGCGCACAGCATCTGGCGCTTCGACCCCAAGACGGAGGAGTTCACGCGGGTGCGCTGGAAAGTTCCGGAGCCCGTGAATTCGCCGATGGGGCGGCAATTACGCGCTTGATCCGGACGGCTTCATCTGGCGCGCACGCGGCAAGGCGGTCGCCAAGATCGGCGCGCTCACCGGCGACACGATCCTGCGATTCCCGCTCAAAAAGTTCACGGGCACCTACGGCAGCGCGGTGAGCAGGGACGGCAGGTATTTCGGCGGCGGCGCATGGCCGCGCGACGGCGTCGTCGTGGCCGACACCCAGACCGGCGAAGTGTTCGAGCCTGACTGCAGCGCCAATTGCGGCCCGGCGCGGGGCGAGTTCGATCCGCAGGGGAATTATTGGTCGGGCGGCCGCGGCGGCATGCTGG
Organism: Hyphomicrobiales bacterium; assembly: GCA_019237215.1. GTDB lineage: Bacteria > Pseudomonadota > Alphaproteobacteria > Rhizobiales > Xanthobacteraceae > VAZQ01. The sequence goes on from JAFAHL010000409.1 coordinate 6,239, forward strand.
TGAAGTTCGACATCGCCAAGAAGCGGCTGTTCGAGTACCCGCTGCCGACCCCCTACGCCTCCATGTACAGCGCCCAGGCCGACAAGAACGGGGAGATCTGGGCCGGCGAAATGCACGCGGGCCGCTATCTTCGCTTCAATCCGAAAACCGAGCAATTTACCGAATACGTGCTGCCGGAGCCTTACGGCATCGACCGCGAAACCTGGATCGACAATTCAACCGACCCCGTGACCGTCTGGTACGTGGATCACGACGGCTGGATCGTGCGCATCCAGCCGTTGGACTAGCGATTGGACCAGACGAGCGTCCGGAGCGAGCGACATGCGCGATCGCAGTCCTCGGATTGCGCGCGTTCGACCGTTGGAGGAATGACGATGTGCGAGCAGTGCGACCGGACGACGCCTGCAACGGCGGATTTAAGCGACCACGGTCAAGGCGCCGCCGACGGAACGTCGCGGCGCAGCTTTCTCAAAGCGAGCGCCGCGCTCGCGGCCGGCAGCGCCGCGGCGCAAGTGCTGTCGAGCGACGCCTTCGCGCAAGCCGCCAGCGCCGCTGACGGCGAGCTTGCCCGCGTCCAAGCTGAACGCCGCATTCTGCTCAAAGGCGGCGTCGTGCTCACCCTCGATCGGCAGGTCGGCGACTTCGCGCAGGCGGACGTGCTGATCGAGGGCGGCAAGATTCGCGAGATTCGGCCGAACATCGAGGTGTCGCGCGATGCGGTCGCGGTCATCGATGCCGCGAACCGAATCGTCATTCCCGGCTTCGTCGATACCCACAGCCATTCTTACCAGGGGCTCCTGCGCAACATCCTGGTGAACGGCCTGCTCAATCCCGACTACAACCGCGACATTCAAAACATCCTCACGCCCGCCTATCAGGCGGCGGATGCCTATGCCGGAATGCTGGTGACGGCGCTCGGCTTCATCGACATGGGCACGACCGCGATCGTCGATATCTCGCAGGTTTCGCACACCCCGGAGCACAGCGACGCCTGCATTCGCGCGCTGCAGGACTCCGGCATCCGCGCGGTCTTTGCCTATCACCGCGGCGCCGGCCCGGCGGCGCAATATCCGCAAGACATCAAACGGCTGCAGCGGACTTATTTCAACTCCAAGGATCAGCTGCTGACGCTTGCTTTGACCGCCAACCTCAATGCCAACGTGTTCGAGCTCGCGCGCGAGGTCGGCGTGCCGATCGTGCAGCATCTCGTCGGCAACGACCTCAGCGCGCCCCTCATCGAGCTCGGACGCGCCGGGTTGCTACGGCCGGGCGACGAATACATCCATTGCCTCGGCATCGACGACGCGGCGTGGCGGTTGATCAAGGACAGCGGCGGCCATGTGTCGATCTGCGCGCCCATCGACATGGCCATGGGCCATGGTATGCCGGCGATCCAGGAGGCGCTCGACCATGGCTTGCGGCCGTCGCTGAGCTCCGATCACGGCGTGACCATCGCGCAGGATTTCTTCACGATCATGCGATCGACGTTCACGCTCCAGCGGCTGCTGATCCTGCAACGCGCCCGCAAGGGCGAGCAAAACCTCCCGCCGCTGCTCAGCTGCCGCGACGTGCTCGAATTCGCCACCATCGAGGGCGCGCGCTGCGCCAATCTTGCAGATCGAATCGGCACGCTCACTCCCGGCAAGGAGGCCGATATCGTCGTCTTGCGCGCCGATCGGCCTGACGTGTGGCCAGTCAACAACGCGGCGATGACGGTCGTGAATATGATGAATCCGAGCCACGTGGAAACGGTCTTCATCGGCGGAAAGGTGAAGAAGTGGCGTGGCAATCTGGTGGGCGTCGACGTGCCGGGCGTGTTGCGGCTGGTGGAGGAGGCGCGCGACGGCGTTCTGCGCCGGGCCAACTATGCAAAGAACCTGCTCGGCTGACGCGAGCGCCGATGGCCAGTTGTCCCCGGCTGGCATGGCGACGCGGATTTGCGGATGAATCGACTGCCGTGCCGCCGCGGCGTCGACCGCGCATACTCCATTCCGACGTTTACCGAGGCCGCGGTGAATCGATGAGGGAGGAACGACGATGACCGAGCACAGCAGTAGCGAGCCGACAGCGCCCGCAACTCCGCAGACGAGCGGTTGCGATGGCAGCGCAGCGCCGATGGTGGAAAGCTCACGCCGTCGTTTTCTCAAGGCAAGCGCGGCCCTCGCCGCGGGCGTAACCGCGGCGCACGCCTTGCCCGAAGAAGCGACGGCGCAGGGCGCATCCGATGTCGAGCTCAACCGTCTGCTGCAGCAGCGCCGCATCCTGCTCAAAGGCGGCGTCGTCCTAACGCTCGATCGAGGCGTTGGCGACTTCGCGCAGGCGGATATGCTGATCGAGGACGGCAAAATCCGTGAGGTGCGACCGAACATCGTCGCGTCGGATGACGCGGCTGCGGCGATCGACGTGTCGGGCCGAATCCTGATTCCCGGCTTCATCGATACCCATAGCCACTCCTACCAGGGCATTCTGCGCAACATTCTGTCCAATGGCCGCGTCGATCCCGACTACAATCGTGACATCATCGGCAAGCTCACTCCCGCGTTTACGCCTGCGGACGCCTATGCCGGGATGCTGTCGACGGCGCTCAGCATGATCGAAACGGGCACGACCTGTGTCGTCGACGTGTCCCAAGTCAACAACACGCCGGAGCACAGCGACGCTTTGATCCGTGCGCTGCAAGATTCCGGCATCCGCGCGGTCTTCGGCTATTCGGACGGGAAAGGGCCTGCCGTGCAGTACCCGCAAGACATCTCCCGACTGCAGCGGAGCTATTTCAACTCCAGGGACCAGGTGCTCACCCTCGCGCTGGGGGCGTCTCCCGATCCCAAGATGTTCGCGCTCGCGCGCGAGGCCGGCGTGCCCATCGTCGTGCACGTGCGCAACGTGCTGCCCCAGCGCAATGACGGCGAGAAGTTGCTGCAACTCGCTCGCG
>JAFAHL010000539.1 GCA_019237215.1 Hyphomicrobiales bacterium
TCACCGAAGGTGATGCCCGTCGGCGGGACGCCGAGTTTCTTGTTCTCGAGCTGCTTGGGCTCGGTAATGCCGCGGCTCCTGCGCGCCACGATCGCGAACGGCGGCTTGTTGTAGACCATGAACACCGCTGTCACCGGCGGCGAGGGATGCTGATCGCGATATTTGATGAGGGTGTTGATATCGGCGAGGCCCATGTCGTAGGCGCCCGACGCAACGCGGGTGATCGGCTCGAGCACGGTCGCCGCCTCGTCGAGGGTCACGTCCAGGCCCTCGGCCTTGAAGTAGCCCCTGTCCTGGGGGAGGAAAAAAGTCGCAGTTAGTCCCTCGAGCCGCCCGTCGAGCGAGAACTTGATGCTGGTCTGCGCTGCGGCCGGCCAAGCGGCCGTCAACGTGATCGCCGCCGCGACGAGAAAAGCGGGCCGACCGATCCGCGTCAGGTCGAGGAGGCTCATGGCTCCTCCCTCTACTTCGGCCCCCACGCCACCCCGCCGTGCGCCGCGGCTAGGCGGCCAGATAAAGAACATGAACGTGCAAAGCGCAAGGCGAGATCGCGCTTCGAGCCCGCCCTGCACAAATTTTCAAACACCGCACGTGCCATTTTGTGCCCGCATGGGAGTTATTCTTCAGGCCTGAGCCTATGAACGGCTGTTAAGATTGACGACGCGGGCCGAGCCGGAATCAGGCGAATGCGAGCCGGTCATGATCCCAGATAAGACGACGGCCCTGGCCGCGGATGCAGCGAGCCTACGCCTCTTCAGGGCTCCCTATGCGCCGCCCGACGAGGAGATCGCGGCGGGACTGCTCCGTGAGGCCGCTCGTGCGAGGGACGCCGAACGGCGAATCGACGTCTATGCCCGGCGCCTCATCGAGGGGATCCGGGCCGGGACCGGCGGGCTCGGCGGCATCGAGGATTTCCTCCATGCCTATTCGCTGTCCACCAAGGAGGGGCTCGCCCTCATGGTGTTGGCGGAGGCGCTGCTGCGGGTGCCCGATGCCGCCACTGCCGACCGGCTGATCGAAGACAAGCTCGCCACCGGCGATTGGTCCTCGCACCACGTCAAATCGAGCGCGCTGCTCGTTTCGGCCTCGGCCTGGACGCTCGGCGTCACCGCCCGCATCATCCATCCCGGCGAGACGCCGGATTCGATTCTCGAAAGTCTCATCAAACGCCTCGGTATTCCCGCCGTGCGCGCCGCCACGCGGCAGGCGATGCGGCTCCTGGGCTCGCATTTCGTGCTGGGACAGACGATCGAGGAAGCGCTCCAGCGCGCCCGCATGCAGCCGACGCTGCGCTATTCCTTCGACATGCTGGGTGAGGGCGCACGCACGGCAGCCGACGCGGAGCGCTATTTCGCCTCCTATGCCCATGCCATCGATGCCATCGCCGCGAGCGCCGGCGATATCGCGGACCGTCCCGGCATTTCGGTCAAGCTCTCGGCCCTGCATCCGCGGTTCGAGGCGGTGTCGCGCCATCGTGTCGTGAGCGAATTGGTGCCGCGGGCGCTCGAGCTTGCGCACAAGGCGCGCGATCTCGACCTCGATTTCACCGTGGATGCCGAGGAGGCCGACCGGCTCGAACTCACGCTCGACGTGGTGGCAGCTATGCTCGCCGACGCCGCGCTGCGCGGCTGGGAGGGCTTCGGGCTCGCGGTGCAGGCCTATCAGAAGCGCGCTCCGGCGGTGATCGATTGGCTGAACGAAACCGCGAGCCGGCTGCGCCGCCGCCTGACGGTGCGGCTGGTCAAGGGCGCCTACTGGGATACCGAGATCAAGCGCGCGCAGGAGCGCGGTCTCGCCGACTATCCCGTGTTCACCCGCAAGGCCATGACCGACCTGTGCTATGCCGCCTGCGCGCGCAAGCTGCTCGCGGCGCGGCCGCGGCTCTACCCGCAATTCGCCACCCACAACGCGCTCACCGTGGCGAGCGTGATCGAAGATGCCGGCGGTGTCGAAGGCTACGAGTTCCAGCGCTTGCACGGCATGGGCGAGGTGCTCTACCGGCTCTTGCTCGCCGACCAGCCGGAAGCAGCGTGCCGGGTCTACGCTCCAGTCGGCGGCCATCGCGATCTTCTGGCTTATCTCGTGCGGCGGCTCTTGGAAAACGGCGCGAATTCCTCCTTCGTGTCGGTTGCCGCCGATCCCGCGGTGCCGATCGCGTCGCTGCTCGAGCGTCCGCAGGCCCGCGTCGGCGACGCGCGCCGCGCGCGCAACCCGAAGATTCCCTTGCCGAGCGACCTTTACGCGCCGGAGCGGCGCAATTCCTCCGGCGTCGAATTCGGCGACCAAGCCGCTCTCGATGCGCTGCTTGCCGAAATTCGCGCGGCCGAGCCGCCGCGCGAGGCAGGGCCGCTGGTCGACGGCGTGCGACGCGCCGGCATCGAGCACGTCCTGATTTCGCCGATCGACGCCAAGGCGATCGGCCGCGTCGGCGAGGGCGACGATGCCATCGCCACGGCGGCCGTGGCGGCGGCGCAATCAGGCTTTGCCGCCTGGGCCGCGACCGCACTCGACGCGCGAGCCCGCGTGCTCGAACGCGCGGGCGACCTCCTGGAAGCGCGGCGCGGCCGGCTGCTCGCGCTGTTGCAAGTCGAAGGCGGCAAGACGCTCGACGACGCGGTGGCGGAAGTCCGCGAGGCGATCGATTTCTGCCGTTACTACGCCGTCGAGGCGCGCCGCACGCTTGCTCCGCGGTCCTTGCCGGGCCCGACCGGGGAAACCAACGAGCTTGGCTACCGCGGCCACGGCGTGTTCGCCTGCATCAGTCCATGGAATTTTCCGCTCTCGATCTTTCTCGGTCAGGTCAGCGCCGCGCTCGCCGCCGGCAATGTTGTAGTGGCGAAACCCGCCGAGCAGACGCCCCTGATCGCCGCTGAGGCGGTGCGCGCCTTGCACCAAGCGGGCGTTCCGACGAGCGCGCTGCATCTGCTGCCGGGCGACGGCAAGGTCGGCGCCGCGCTCGTCGCCGAGGCGCGCGTCGCCGGCGTCGCCTTTACCGGCTCGACCGAAGTTGCGCGCGCGATCAATCGCGCGCTGGCGGCGAAGGAGGCGGCCATCGTACCGCTGATCGCGGAGACCGGCGGCATCAATCCAATGATCGTCGACGCGACCGCGCTGCCGGAGCAAGTCACGGACGACGTGATGACGTCAGCGTTCCGTTCCGCCGGCCAGCGCTGCTCGGCGCTGCGCCTGCTGTGCCTGCAGGAGGACGTGGCCGAGCCCATCGTCGAGATGATCGCGGGCGCTGCGCGCGAGCTCAAGCTCGGCGACCCGCGCGAGCCTTCGACCCATATTGGGCCGGTGATCGATGCGGAGGCCAAGGACAAGCTCGACCGCTGGATCGCCGACCACGAACAAAAGGGCCGCGTGCGCTACCGTTGGGACCGCTTCCAATCGTTGCCGGCGAGAGGGACCTATGTGCCGCCCGCCATCATCATGCTCGAGCACGCGGCGGATCTACGCGAAGAGGTATTCGGACCGATCCTGCACGTCGTGCGCTGGTGCGCCGGGGAGCTTGACGCGCTGCTCGAGGAGATTGCCGCCAACGGCTACGGCCTCACGCTCGGCATCCATTCCCGCATCGATGCCACCGTCGAGCAGGTCGTGGCGCGGCTCGCCCACGGCAATGTTTACGTCAATCGCAGCATGATCGGGGCGGTGGTCGGCACGCAGCCATTCGGCGGTGTCGGGCTTTCCGGCACCGGGCCGAAGGCAGGCGGTCCGAATTATCTCAGGCGTTTCACCAGCGAACAGGTGACCACTGTCAACACCGCGGCCGCGGGCGGCAATGCCTCGCTCTTGGCCGCCGAAGAGTTGGCCGCCGAAGAGTCGGTTGCCGAAGAGTCGGCTGCCGAACAGAGCTGAAGTCGTCGGCCGCGGCGCCCCCGCCTGCGACGATTTCTCGCCGGCTCGGTGTGCTGCAGGGGTGGCGCGGCTGCCTTGCTCTATCCATTATTCGTTAACACATTCCCGGCCGGAACGGCGTTATTCTGATCGCTATGAGTGATTCGCTCGATCGTCTTTACCAGGCCGTCATGGCCGCTCGGACTGCCGATCCGGCGTCCTCGCGGACGGCGCGGCTATTGCGCGCGGGCCACAGCAAGGTGGCCAAGAAGCTGGTGGAGGAGGCGGTCGAGGTCGCGATCGATACCATGCACGGCGACAGCGACGCCGTGGTGCGCGAGAGCGCCGACCTTCTCTACAATCTCGCGGTGCTTTGGGTCGCCGCCGGCATCCACCCCAAGGACGTGTGGACGGAGATGGAGCGCCGCGAACGGCTGCTGGGCATGGCCGAGAAACTCCCCAAGGAGCGCCCTGACGCTCCGCTGCGGGAGCGCTCCGACGCTCCGCTGCGCCGCAAGGTTGTCGCGCTCGACCGCAGCCGGGTGCGCAAGCGGCGCTGATGCGCCGCCGATCGCACGGCGCACGAGCGAGCTGGCAAACGCCTTTCATCTGAGACTTGAGACGTCTGCCCCCGAACCCCTGCGGATGGACAAACGCCGGCCTCGCCGCTAAGCAAGCCCGCCATGCTTCGCCGCCTCTACGATTGGTGCATCGCCGCCGCCGACAAGCCGTACGCCACCTGGCTGATGGGCATCGTCTCGTTCGTGGAAAGCTCGTTCTTTCCGATCCCTCCCGACACGATGCTGATTCCAATGTCGCTCGCGCGGCCGGACCGGGCTTGGTTCTACGCGACCGTGTGCACCTTGACGTCGGTTGCCGGCGGCGTGCTCGGTTATTTCATCGGCGCCGTGCTTTACGATTCGATCGGACTCTGGTTGATCCAGCTCTACGGCTACGGCGAAAAGGTCGACGCATTCCGTGCGGCTTACGCGCAATGGGGCGGCTGGATCATCCTGCTCAAGGGCCTCACGCCGATCCCCTACAAAATCGTGACCATTGCTTCGGGCTTCGCCGGCTACAATCTGTTCTTGTTCGTGGTGCTGTCGATCGTCGCGCGCGGCATGCGATTTTACGTCGAGGCGTTCCTGCTCAACCGCTACGGCCCCCAGGCGCGCTCGATCATCGAAGAACGGCTGGGCTTCTGGGTCACGGTCGCCGGGGTGGCGTTGATCGCCGGCATCATCGCTGCCCTCTATCTGTTCTGAAGTTCCGCCGCTCCTCATTTTTGCCACGTGGCCTGCCCAGCCTGCGTGCGGCTGTGACGTCGACGGGATCGGGATGACCAGCCATCTGGAGATATTTGAGGCTTGCTCTTTCGCGACCGTCGCGCGCGCGGTCGCGGCCGCCTGCGCGCTTTGTCTGGCCGCGTCCGCGCCCGCGCAAGAGCTGCGACCCCCCGGCGATATTCCGAGCCCGCAGCCGAGCGGGCCCGCCGCCAATCCCTCCGCGGCGCCGGCGCCGGATTCCGTTTTCCAGCCGGGCTTCGTCGATGCGATCGGCCACTGGCTCAACGAGAGCACGACCAGGTTCAGGACGGATTTGCAGGGCACGCAGGCGACGTTCGATCAACTCGCCAAGGACACCCGCGACGTCGCCAAGGATGCGACCGAGGCGGTCATGGGATTGCCGAACGCGCGCATCGTGACCGTGCGCGAGCGCTGCGCCGCGGCGCAGAACGGCGCCCCCGACTGCCAGGCGGCGGCCGCCGCGGCCTGCCGCGGCAAGGGATTCCAGACCGGCAAAAGCGTCGACACCCAGTCGGAGCACAAATGCCCGGCGCAGGTCCTACTCAAGGGCCGCGCGCCGAACGATGCGGAATGTTCGACCGAGATTTTCGTAACGCGGGCGGTGTGCCAATAACACCACCGCGCACCGAGCCTGCCGGGCGCAGGTATGAACCTGCGCTGGACAGCTCGCGGTTCGTCTGCCGTAATAACTCCACGCCTTGCGACGATCGGAGCACTCCGTGAATCTCCACGCCATGCTGCTCGAACGGCAGGCTGCGGGCCGTCCGGTTACCGTCGGCCTCATCGGGGCGGGCAAGTTCGGCACCATGTTTGCCTCCCAGGTGCGCTTGACCGACGCAATGCATCTCGTTGCGCTGGCCGATCTCGACGTCTCCCGCGCGCGCCGCCAGCTTCGCACCGCCGGCTGGAGCGATGAGTCGATTTCCGCGCCCTCGCTGGAGAATGCGCTCGCGCGCGGCATCACGCATGTGACGGAAGATACGGAAGCGCTGATCGCTTGCCCCGAGATCGAAGTCATCGTCGAGGCGACCGGCGTCCCGGCCGCCGGCATACGCCACGCCTTGAGCGCAATCGCGCACGGCAAGCACATCGTGATGGTCAACGTCGAGGCGGATGCGCTTGCCGGTCCGCTGCTCGCGCGCAAGGCGAAGACCGCCGGCGTGGTCTACAGCCTCGCTTGGGGCGACCAACCCGCGCTCATCTGCGAGCAGGTCGACTGGGCGCGCACCTGCGGCTTCAAGGTGGTCGCGGCCGGCAAGGGCACGCGCTACGAGCCGCACTATCATCGCTCCACGCCCGATACCGTGTGGGACATTCTCGACAAATATCTGTCGATCACCGACCGCAATTCGATCAATCCAAAAATGTTCAACAGCTTCATCGACGGCACCAAGTCGGGCATTGAGATGACCGCCGTGTGCAACGCGACCGGGCTGCTTCCGCAGAGCGGGGGATTGGGGTTTCCGCCGGCGACGCGCTTCGAGCTGGCGGACGTGTGCAAGCCGCAGGCGGCCGGCGGCACGCTCGAGAAGGCCGGCGTCACCGAAGTGACCTCGTCGGTCTATCGCGACGGCCGCGACGTGCCGCATCATCTCGCGCTCGGCACCTACGTGGTGTTCGAGGGCGAGAGCGATTACGCGCGGCGCTGTTTCAAGGAATACGCGATGCTGCCGGACAAGAGCGGATGCTACGCCGCGCTTTACCGGCCCATTCACATGATCGGGCTCGAGCTCGGCGTGTCGGTGGCGAGCGTCGCGTTGCGCAAGGAGCCGACCGGCGCGCCCACGGGCTTCCGCTCCGATGTCGCCGCCACCGCCAAACGCATGCTCAAGCAAGGCGAGGTGCTCGATGGCGAGGGCGGCTTTTGCGTCTGGGGCAAGCAGGTCCCGGCCGCGCGCTCGCTCGCCGAGGGGCTGCTGCCGCTCGGGCTCGCCCATGAGGTCAGGCTCAAGCGCGGCGTCGCGGAGGGCGAGTGCTTGCGCTGGAGCGACGTCGACTACGACGAAAACGCGCTCGCCGTGAAGGTGCGCCGCGAGATGGAGGCGGCGTTCGGCCGGCCGAATGCGGCGGGCGACCCCTCGCCTGGCTGACCGCCGGACATACCTGCCCGCCACCACCCTTCGTTGACGGCAACGAATTTTGTTGCAAGCATTCGGCGCCCCGTTGCATGTGAGCGCGCGCCGGAGCGTTTGGGCCGCGGAAAGGAAGAGCGTGATGGCCATCGCCAAAGCCGAGAGGGCCGCTACCGACGCCGTCGGCTCCGGCGATGTCATCGAGGAGCTGCGGCGGCGCTACGACCGGCTCACGCAATCGCAGAAGCGCATCGCCGAATACATCATCGCGCACTCGCACGCGGTGGCGTTCTCCACGGTCGATCAGATGGCCGCGCAGCTCAACGTCAATCCCTCGACCATCGTGCGCTTCACCTATCGGCTCGGCCTCAACGGCTTTCCGGATCTGCAGGAGCGAATGCGGGAACTCCTGCGCGGCCAACTCGCCCGCACCGGCGACCCGATCAGCGAAAGCCACGTCGCCAGTCACTTGGAGGGCACGAGTTTCGGCGCCTCGCTGAGCCGCGATTGGCAAAACCTGCATCACACCATCGCCGGTCTTGACGCCGCGGTCTTCGCCCGGGCGGTGAATATTCTGTCGCGCGCGCGGCGGGTTTACGTGGTCGCCGGATTCTCGACCTTCCCGATTGCGAATTACTTCGCGATCATCCTCGACCGGCTGCGCAGCGACATGTCGCTGCTCGCGTCCAACGACGCGTTTGCGACGCCGCGGTTGGTCGAAATGAAGGCCGAAGATTGCTTGGTGGCATTCACCTTTCCGCGTTATGCCAGCGCGACGCATCGCATCGTCATGTGGGCGAAGGAGAACAAGGCCAAGGTTGTCGCCGTGACGGACTC
>JAFAHL010000693.1 GCA_019237215.1 Hyphomicrobiales bacterium
TTTCGCGCCCAAGAGCTTGGCGAGCTGCCCAACCAGTGAGCCCACGGGGCCACTTGCGGCCGCCACAACGACGGTTTCGCCCGGCTTGGGCTTACCGATCAAGTTGAGACCCGCATAGGCGGTGAATCCGGGCATACCGAGCACGCCTAGGCCGGTGGTGATCGGAGCCACGGCGGGGTTGAGCTTGCGCAAGGCGGCGCCCGCCGAGGCCGCGTGCGTGCGCCAGCCGGTGTGCGCCAACACAACGTCGCCCACGGCGTAACCGGCTTGGTCGGACGCGATCACCTCGCACACGCTTTCACCGGTCATCACCTCGCCGAGGCCGACCGGCTTCGCGTACGACTTGCGGTCGTCCATGCGGCCGCGCATGTAAGGATCGAGCGATAGGTAGAGCACGCGCAGCAATAGGCCGCCCGGCGGCAGCGCGGGCATCGGCACGTCCTGCAAGTGGAAGTTCTCGTGGGTCGGCAGCCCCCTGGGCCGGGACGCAAGCACGATCTGTTTGACCGCGGCCTCACTCATGGTTCTCTCCCGACAACGCGATCAGCGACCGAAGCATCACGCGCGCGACGACATTGGCGCGCTGCGCCGACCGGCCTGCGCATACCCAATTTTCGATCCTCGCGAAGCTCAAGTCCGTTGAGAGCAACGGGGCCTGGTCGGCGGGTCAGGCGAATTTGGCGTCGCGATCAATTCGGCACTGCTTGCGCGAGCTTGCTCCACTCGTCGGCCGGCACGCGCACGATCAATTTATATCCGCCGCCGCCGGGCTGGAACACCGACGCCTCGCCTTCGCGCACGTCGAACCAGTCCTTCCCGAAGGCATCGAGAATATTGGGCTTGTGGGTGATGAGCACGATATTGGTGCCGGCGGGCGGCACCGTCGCCGCGAGCTTGCGCAGCGCCTGGGCGCGCCGATTGTTCTCGATCGGCGTCACCACCAATCCGCCTTCGGTGAAGTCGAGCGAGGACGTTACATCGCCCAGGCCCATCAGCGTGCCGGTTTCGACCGCGCGATTGAACACGCTGGTCTGGACCTGGCCGACGGGGATCTTGAGCTTGCGGAACGCCTCACCGATCTCCTTGGCTTTCGCGCGCCCCGCTTCGTTGAGCTGGCGCTGCTGGGCGATGTTCTTGGGATTGAGCGGATCGGTGTCGGCCTGGTCCTCGCGAGTGGCGCCGTGACGGAAGACGATCACGTATCCGCCCTGGCGCAGGGCATTGACCCAGTCCGCTTGTGCGCGCGCGCTTTGCTCCGTCGGCGAGAGAAGCCACAACGTTGCCGCCACGGCTGCCACGGAAAAACGGGCAAAATAATTCACCATCTGTCGCCTCCTCTTGTCCAACGCAACGTGCGGCCGAAGCGGCGGCCGGCGCCTCGCTCGGAATGCGATAGCGGCGTAGAATTGTTACTCCCGGGAGACAATCTGCGCATGTTCGATGAAGGAGCCACGATGCCCTCCGCCGCCGAGGTGATCCGCCTGCTCGACCTCAAGCCGCATCCCGAAGGCGGACATTTCCGCGAGACGTTCCGCGACCTCCGTAAGGTGGATGGTGCACGCGCGGCGTCGACCGTGGCCTATTATCTGCTCGCGCACGGCGAGCGCTCGCACTGGCACAAAGTCGATGCGGTCGAAGCGTGGCTTTACCATGCGGGGGCACCGCTCAAGCTCGAGATCGCGGCGGACGCGAAGGGACCGGTCGCGCGCGTGACGCTGGGAGCCGATCTCCTCGCCGGCGAGCGCCCGCAGGCGATCGTGCCGGCTCACGCCTGGCAGGCGGCGCAGAGTTTGGGCGAGTGGACGCTGGTGAGCTGCACGGTCGCGCCCGGATTCGATTTCAAAGGCTTCGAGCTTGCGCCGAAGGACTGGGCGCCGTCGGCCCTCAAATGAGATACTGGCCACCGTTCGCCGTCAGCGTCGCGCCGGTGATGAAGCCGGAATCGTCGGACGCGAGGAAAACGACGCAACGGGCGATCTCCTCGGGCTCGCCCAGGCGGCCGAGCGGGATATGCGGCAGGATGCTTTTCTCGAGCACATCCTGGGGCACCGCCTTGACCATCTCGGTGGCGATATAGCCGGGACACACCGCGTTGACGGTGATTCCGCTCTTGGCGCTTTCCTGCGCCAGCGCCTTGGTGAAGCCGAGCTCTCCGGCCTTGGCGGCGGAATAATTGGCCTGGCCGATCTGGCCCTTCTGGCCGTTGATCGAGGAAATGTTGATGATGCGGCCGAACTTGCGACTGCGCATGCCTTCGATCACCGGGCGACACATGTTGAACAGCGAATTCAAATTGGTGTTGATCACCGCGCCCCATTGCTCCGGCGTCATGCGGTGAAACATGGTGTCGCGGGTGATGCCGGCATTGTTGACCAGCACCTCGACGGGACCGAGATCGGCCTCCACCTGCTTGAGGCCGGCAGCGCAGGAGTCGTATGCGGAGACGTCCCACTTGTAGACCGCCATGCCGGTCGCGGCCTTGAACTTCTGCGCCGCCGCGTCGTTGCCGCCGTAGTTCGCCGCGACCTTGTAGCCGGCGGCCTTGAGGGCCTTCGATATCGCTTCGCCGATTCCGCGCGTTCCCCCCGTCACCACCGCGACGCGTGCCATATCCGCTCCTCCCTGCGACGAACCGTTTGTTATGGTCGGGCGGCGGACGCGAGGGTCCTCACGTCATCCGCCCGTCGTCCGTCGTCTCACCTTTCGACGCACATCGCAATGCCCATGCCGCCGCCGATGCAAAGCGTGGCGAGGCCCTTTTTCGCATTGCGCTTCTGCATCTCGTAGAGCAGCGTGACCAGCACACGCCCGCCCGAGGCGCCGATCGGATGACCGAGCGCGATCGCTCCGCCGTTGACGTTGACCTTCGAGGTGTCCCAGCCGAGATCCTTGTTGACGGCGCAGGCCTGCGCGGCGAACGCCTCGTTCGCTTCGATCAGGTCGAGATCGCCGATGTTCCAGCCCGCTTTCTTGAGCGCCGCGCGCGACGCCGGGATCGGTCCGGTGCCCATGATCGCCGGATCGACGCCCGCATGCGCCCAGGACACGATGCGCGCGAGCGGTTTCTTGCCGCGCTTGGCTGCTTCGCTCGCCTTCATCAGCACCACCGCCGCCGCGCCGTCATTGATGCCCGACGCATTCGCGGCGGTGACGGTGCCGTCCTTGGCGAAGGCCGGCCGCAGCTTGGCGA
>JAFAHL010000058.1 GCA_019237215.1 Hyphomicrobiales bacterium
GGTAGGATTGTAGGAGCTGCAGGACCGGACCCAGGATCGACAGACAGGGCAGGCTCAGCTCACGGCAGTGACTTTCGAGCCGTTGCAGAAGTTCGTCGTCCAGGAGCGTGTAGAGCACGATGCCCGGAGACTCCTCGATCTCGGCCAGCACGCGATCGAGCTGCTTCTGTGTCCGCACCAGGGGATAGACGTGTTCAACCGCCGCGACCTTGGTGTATTGCGCGGTCGCGGCACGCGCGACGGTAGTCAATGTCTCACCGGTCGCGTCGGACACGAGGTGAAGATGGAAATAGCTGCTGGCACGCTGCGCCATGATGACAACGGGATGAACTGTGAACTGCTGGGGAGAAGGCCACGGGCGCAGGGCAAGCGCAAGCCCACAATCAACCGAGTAACTCAAACCTTCCACATCGTCGCTTTGGGGACAGCATTCAAAGGCACTCCGCTGACAGGTCGGTTCAATGTGAATGGGCGCTGGATTTCACCGCTGTCGACCATCCGAAAGTAGCGATAAACCACGCCTTCCCGGCTGCTTCACGGGAACGGTACTTGCTCCCCACAGCCGCGGCATAACTTGCCAAGGCGTGGATACCATGTGGACACCAATGTATGAGTCCAATCAACGGTACAAGAATCACAACAAGAGTCTTTAAGATTTAGATTTAAAGGGAAGCGCCAACTTGGATCATGCGGTGGGTAAAGCTCTTCTTGATGTCCTCGACCGTGAGCGTCGTAGCCCGCCCCCCATATGGTTGATGCGGCAAGCCGGGCGCTACCTGCCGGAATACCGCAGAGTGCGGGAAAAGGCGGGAGATTTTCTCAAGCTTTGTTTTGATCCGGAACTTGCGGCTGAAGTGACGCTTCAACCCGTGCGCCGGTTTGGTTTCGACGCCGCGATCCTGTTCTCGGACATTTTAGTGGTTCCCTATGCACTTGGGCAGTCGGTCCAGTTTGCTGCAGGTGAGGGACCGCGACTTGACGCCATTGCCGATCGCCGAGGGTTGACGCGGCTCAAGGCGCAAGTGGACCATGACGTGCTTGCGCCGATCTACGAGACGATCAAACGGGTCAAAGGAGAGCTTTCGCAGAATGTGGCGCTGCTCGGCTTCTGCGGCGCACCGTGGACGGTCGCCAGCTACATGATTGCGGGCGGCGGCACACCGGAGCAGGAGCCCGCACGGCGTTTCGCCTATGGAGATCCGGACGGATTTTCCGAGCTCATCGAGAAGCTAGTCGATGCATCCGCCAGTTATCTGGTCCGGCAGTTGCAGGCAGGCGCGGATGCGGTGCAGATCTTCGATACCTGGGCTGGCGTTTTGCCGGCGCAGGAATTCCATCGCTGGGGTGTCGGTCCCACCCAACGCATCATCGCGAAAGTGCGCAGCCACATACCGGGTGCGAAGGTGATCGGATTTCCGCGTGGTGTCGGCGCCGCGCTCCTGCGCTACGTCGAAGATGTTCCGGTCGATGCGGTCGGACTCGATTGGACGGTCGATCCCGTTTTTGCGCGTGATCAGATCCAATGGCGCGTGCCGGTGCAGGGAAACCTCGACCCGTTGGTACTGCTCGTCGGCGGCGCTGCGCTCGATCGCGCGGTGGACAACATACTCGAGGCATTTTCCGAGCGGCCCTTCATCTTCAATCTCGGACACGGCATCTTGCCGCAGACGCCGATCGCACATGTGGAGCGGATGGTTGCACGCGTACGCGGGACATAAGATGACGCCGGAATGAGCATCGGAGCGACGCATGTACGTGTGGTTGAAGGCCTTCCACGTCATCGCGATCATCGCCTGGATGGCGGGAATGCTCTATCTGCCGCGGCTTTTCGTCTATCACTGCGAAGCCGAGCCCGGCTCCAAACAGTCGGAGACCTTCAAGGTGATGGAGCGGCGGCTGCTCCACGCGATCATCACGCCGGCCATGGTGGTGAGTTGGGCGCTTGGCCTATGGCTCGCATGGGCGGGGGGGTTTTATGCCGCCGGCTGGCTGCATGCCAAGCTGGTGTTGGTTATCGCGCTCTCCGCGCTGCATGGTTTCTTTGTGCGCTGCGTGCGCGAATTCGCCACTGACCGCAATCGCCATTCTCAAAAATTCTATCGGGTTCTCAATGAGATACCGACCATTCTCATGATCGGCATTGTGATCCTTGCGGTGGTCAAACCGCTCTAAGGGCGCCACGGCCCCAGCCTCCGGGCGCATGTGCCGCCGTCCACATGCCGTTGGCGCCACTTGCGCAGGCAAGCGTCTTTACCTATCTTGGGTTCACCTCCCCGAACGCAGGCAATGCATTGAGTACCGGCCCATGTGCGGGAGCCGGCCGTTGTATCGGGGCTCCAAACGCCTCGTTCAAGACCTGCGATTCCCCTTCCGTATCGATCGGCAGCTTTTTCAATCACCGATCCCCTCCATAGGACTACCCCGTATGCGGGAAATGAAACTCCAAGACCTCAAGGCCAAAACACCGGCCGAGCTCGTCTCGTTCGCCGAGGAGCTCGAGGTCGAAAATGCCAGCACCATGCGCAAGCAAGAGCTGATGTTTGGCATTCTCAAACAGCTCTCCATGCGCGAGACCGACATCATCGGCGAAGGCGTGGTCGAGGTGCTCTCTGACGGCTTCGGCTTCCTGCGCTCGCCGGAAGCGAATTACCTGCCCGGCCCGGACGACATCTACGTCTCGCCCTCGCAGATCCGCCGCTTCGGTCTGCGCACCGGCGACACCATCGATGGTCACATCCGCTCGCCCAAGGAAGGCGAACGCTATTTCGCGTTGCTCAAGGTCAATACCATCAATTTTGAGGACCCGGAGAAGGCGCGTCACAAAGTCAACTTCGACAACCTCACCCCGCTCTATCCCGAGGAGCGGTTGCGAATGGAACACGAGGATCCGACCAAAAAGGATC
Organism: Hyphomicrobiales bacterium; assembly: GCA_019237215.1. Taxonomy (GTDB): domain Bacteria; phylum Pseudomonadota; class Alphaproteobacteria; order Rhizobiales; family Xanthobacteraceae; genus VAZQ01. The sequence continues at coordinate 2,904 of JAFAHL010000058.1, forward strand.
TCTCTCCGCGCGTCATCGATATCGTCGCTCCGATCGGGAAAGGTCAGCGCGCGCTCATCGTGTCGCCGCCGCGCACGGGCAAGACGGTGCTGCTGCAGAACATCGCGCACGCCATCACAGCCAATCATCCGGAATGCTATCTCATCGTGCTGCTCATCGACGAGCGGCCCGAGGAGGTGACCGACATGCAACGCTCGGTGAAGGGCGAGGTCGTGTCCTCGACCTTCGACGAGCCCGCGTCGCGTCACGTCCAGGTTGCCGAGATGGTGATCGAGAAAGCCAAGCGCCTGGTCGAGCACAGCCGCGACGTGGTCATCCTGCTGGATTCGATCACGCGGCTGGGACGCGCCTACAACACCGTGGTGCCGTCGTCGGGCAAGGTACTCACCGGTGGCGTCGACGCCAACGCGCTGCAGCGGCCGAAGCGTTTCTTCGGTGCGGCACGCAACATCGAGGAGGGCGGCTCGCTCACCATCATCGCCACCGCGCTGATCGACACCGGCAGTCGCATGGACGAGGTGATCTTCGAGGAGTTCAAGGGCACCGGCAATTCCGAAATCATTCTCGATCGCAAGGTGGCGGACAAGCGCACCTTCCCGGCGATGGACATCACGCGCTCCGGCACGCGCAAGGAAGAGTTGCTGGTGCCGCCCGACCAGCTCAAGAAAATGTACATCCTGCGCCGCATCTTGAATCCGATGGGCACGATGGACGCGATCGACTTCCTGCTCGACAAGCTGCGCAACACCAAGAACAATGCCGACTTCTTCGAGTCGATGAACGCGTGATCACTGGCGCGCCGCGGTCACAGCCGCGGCAATGGCGTCGGGTTCACTCACCGGCAGCGAGCAGGTTTCGCCCACGCAGATGAAGGCTGCGCTCTGCGCCGTCGCCTTGATTTTCTCTTGCGCGGGGTGCGAGGCGGGCAGCGCAGGGGATGCGCGCAACACGATGCGATCGAGGAACGGAAGCTTGCGCGCGGCGGCCAGGAGGTCGTTGGCGCGTGCCCCCGCTCCTGCCACGACGATCTCGGCCGCGCGCAGGCGCAGATCGAGGGCATTGAGCAATGCGAGATGCGCAAAGAGATTCTCGCCCGCGCTCGCGGCAATTCCCTCGAACAGCCGATCGCCCTTGTCGCGCCAAGCGTGCTGACCGGTAAAGACCGCGAGGCGGATCAGGTTCTGCGCCGCCAACGCGTTGGGGTTCGGAATAGCATCATCGGTGGTGGCGTTGGGCCGCACCACCAGGCCGGTGGCGTCATCGGCGGTGAGGAAATAGCCGCCGTTGTCGGGATTGGCGTAGTGGCGGTCAAGCGTTGCCTGCCACGCGAGCGCGCGCTCGAGATGGGCGTGCTCGCCGGTCGCCTCGTGAAGCGCCAGCGCGGCTCGGATCATGGCGGCATGATCGGAAGCGAGGCCGGGAACGAGAAGCCTGCCCGCGCGCCAGGAATGACCGAGCCGGTCGCCATGCGCCATCTTGGCGTCGACGAACAGGAACGCGCGCGCGGCCATTTCGAGCCAGTGCGGTTCCTCGAACGCGAGGCCCGCATTGACGAGCGCGGCAATCATTAGGCCGTTCCAGTCCGCGAGCACCTTGTCATCGAGGCCGGGCCGCACCCGCTTGGCACGCGTTGCCAGCAGCTTCTCGCGCATCGGCGCAAGTTTTTTCTCGTCGTCCATGCTGCGCGGTAAGTACTTGAGGCGATTGAGAATATTGTGTCCTTCGAAATTCCCGCCGAGGGTCACGTCGTAGTGCGCAGCAAAGAAGGCGGCATCGTCCTCGCCCAGGATCGCCGTGATTTCGGCCAGTGACCAGACGTAGAACTTGCCCTCCTCGCCTTCTGAGTCGGCATCGAGCGAGGCGCAGAACGCACCCTCCGCTGTCGTCATTTCGCGCGCCAGCCAACCGACGGTCTCACGCGCGCGCTGCCGGAATAGTTCATTGGCCGAGCGTTGATATGCGAGCGCAAGCAGTTCGAGCAGGAGCGCGTTGTCGTAAAGCATCTTTTCGAAATGCGGCACCAACCAGCGCTCGTCGACCGAATAGCGCGAGAAACCTCCGCCGAGATGGTCGTCGATGCCGCCCTCGCAGATGCGGTTAAGCGTGAGCTCGACCGCGCCGAAATAGCGCTTGTCGTTCAGGCGCTGTCCGGCGCGCCACAAGAACTCGAGCATCGTCGACTGCGGAAATTTCGGCGCGCCGCGCATGCCGCCGTTGACCGGATCGATCATGCCGGCGATCTGGCTGGCCGCGCGGTCGAGCTCGGGCGCGGCGATCACGACGCGCCCTTTGGGCCGAGCGCTCTGCGCGAGGCGCGCCATCAGCGCGCTGCGGTTCTGCTCCACGCTTTGCGGGTCCTGGCGGAAGACGCGATCGACCTCGCGCAGGAGATCGACGAAGGCGGGTTTTCCATAGCGCGAAGTCTTGGGAAAATAGGTGCCGCCCCAGAACGGCTCGCCGTCGGGGGTGAGAAACATCGTGAGCGGCCAACCACCGTGCTCGCCGAGATGATGTAGCGCCGACATGTAGATCTGATCGATGTCGGGGCGTTCTTCGCGGTCCACTTTGATGTTGACGAAGAGGTCGTTCATCACCTGCGCGGTTGCCGCGTCCTCGAAGCTCTCGTGTGCCATGACGTGACACCAATGACAGGCGGCATACCCGACTGAGAGCAAAATCGGCTTGTTGGCACGCTTTGCCTCGGCAAGCGCTTCGGTTCCCCACGGCCACCAGTCGACGGGGTTGTGCTTGTGCTGCAGCAGATATGGGCTGGTCTCGCGGGCGAGACGGTTTTCGTGGGAGGTAGCGGTGTCGGTCGACATCTGATGCCAATGCCGGGCAGCGTGGTTGGTCCAGCGCATGAACCAACTCAAATCATCGATGGATGGCGTGCGGCTGCTGCATGTAACCTAGTTGGCCGCGTCTGTACCCGCAACCCACGGGACGATCCGAAGACGAAGAATGACGACCGAGCGCGACACCATCTTCGCCCTCTCCTCCGGCCGGCCGCCGGCGGCGATCGCGGTCGTTCGCATTTCAGGTCCGCGCGCGCGCGGCGCGCTCGAACAGCTCATCGGCCGCGTGCCGCAACCGCGGCGCGCCTCGCTTGCGCGCGTGCGCGATCCGAAAACCGGGGCCATCATCGACGAAGCGCTGGCGTTGTGGTTTCCCGCGCCGAACAGCGAGACCGGTGAAGACATGGCGGAGCTGCAGGTGCATGGCGGCCGCGCGGTGATCGCGGCGGTGCTGGCGGCGCTGGCCAAGGTCGCGGGTTTGCGCCATGCGGAAGCAGGGGAGTTCACGCGCCGCGCGTTCGAAAACGGCCGCATGGATTTGACCGCGGTCGAAGGACTCGCCGACCTGGTCGCGGCCGAAACCGAGGCTCAGCGTCGGCAGGCCTA
>JAFAHL010000134.1 GCA_019237215.1 Hyphomicrobiales bacterium
GAGGGCACCAACAACATCGGCTATGCGCTGATTTCGTTCGACAGCCTCGCCGCCTACGAAGCCTACCGCGCGCGGCTCAAGTCCGATCGTGAAGGCGCCGCCAATTTCCGCTTTGCACAGGAGCAACGTTTTATCTTGAGCGAGGAGCGCACGTTCCTGCGGCCCGTGACCTGAGCCGCCGCTTCTGTTGAAATGAGGCGTGCCGTCGCCGCCGCGGCGACTTAAACTTTCGGCGCAACGCCTGTCCGCTTCGCTGCAGAAGAACGGCCGAACGCGACGGCGCGCTCAACGAGGTGTTCAAAATGATCGCCGTCATCTTCGAGGTCTGGCCAAAACCCGGACAGAAGCAACGATATCTCGACCTGGCCGCCGAGCTGCGCCCGCTGCTCGAAACCATCGACGGCTTCATCTCCGTCGAGCGCTTCGAGAGCCTGTACGAGCCCGGCAAGATGCTCTCGCTTTCATTCTTCCGCGACGAAGCGGCGGTGAGCGCATGGAGAAACCTCGAACCGCATCGCCGCACGCAGGCGCTCGGCCGCGCGGAAGTATTCTCCGACTATCGATTGCGGATTGCCGGCGTGATCAGGGACTACGGCATGTCCGATCGCGCGCAGGTTCCCGCCGACAGTCGTTCCAAGCACGGCTGACGCGGCGGTCATTTCACGCCTCGGCCACGGCGGCAATCAGCCGTTCGATGTCCTCGGGGCGTGACAGGCGATGGTCGCCGTCCTTCACCAGCGTGAGGACGACGTCGTCGCGGGCAAAGCGAGCGGTCAGCTCGACCGTGTGTTGCCAGGGCACGTCGGGATCCTGCACGCCCTGGAGGATCCGCACCGGGCAGCCGGTCTCGATCATACCGTCGAGCAGCAGGTGTCTGCGTCCCTCCTCGATGAGCCCGCGGGTGATCGGATAGGGTTGCTCGGAATATTGCGACGGTCGCGCCCAAACGCCGGTTTGCTCGATCTCGCGCTTGACCTCCGGCGTGAACCGTTTCCACATCAGCTCTTCGGTGAAGTCGACCGCCGGCGCGACCAGCACGAGGCGCACCACGCTCGGGTCTGGCTGCGTGCGGCGCGTCAGCTCGCGCGTCAGCAGCAGCGCCAGCCACCCTCCCATCGACGAGCCGATCACAACCTGCGGCCCGCGGCAAAAGGCATCGAACACGGCGAGCGTTTCCTCGAACCAGCGGCCGATCGTGCCGTCGGTGAAGTTTCCGCCGGATTCGCCGTGGCCGGAATAGTCGAAGCGCGCGATCGCCCGGCCATGGTCCCGCGCCCACAGATCGAGCGCCTCGGCCTTGTTGCCCTTCATGTCCGATTTGAAGCCGCCCACCCAGAACAGGCCGGGTGCCACGCCCTCGCGCCGCCGGACGGCAATCCTGCGGGCCGCAATACCGGTTCCAACATCCAAGAATTTCAGGCAAAGATCGTTCATTTGGGGAACCTGGTCTTGGGGACCTAGTCTTGGGGAACCTGATCTTGGGCGCACGCATGCGGCGGGCGTGTTTCGCCGCGCGCCGCCATTGAATACAAGGATGCCCGAGCGGCAAACAAGCCGATGCGGGTCGAGGAATTGGCCTCCGTGCACAACGACGATAGCCATGCGCCCCCGCACACCTTGGAGGACGCGACCGTCCTGCAGATCGTGCCGGCGTTGCGCGAGGAGCCGATCGCCCGCACCGTGCTCGACGTAGCCTCGGCGCTGGTGCAGTCCGGCGCCCGCGCGCTCGTGGCCGCCGAGGAGGGGCCGCTCGTTGGGGAGCTCACCGCCTTCGGCGGCGAATGGGCTCCGCTCGTGAATGCCACGGTCAATCCGTTCAGGCTCAGGCGAAGCGCACGCACTCTGGAACGTCTGATCGCCTCCGAGCACGTCGATGTCGTGCACGCGCAAAGCATCGGTGGCGCCTGGATCGCCCGTATGGCGGCGACACGCATCCCGGTCCGGCTCGTCACTACCCTGCTCGACGTGCCGCCTTCCGGGCTGCGCGGTTATTGGGCCGGCGCGCTCGCGCGCGGCGATTGGGTGATCACGCCATCGAACTTCGCCGCCGCGCCGGTCATGGCGCGTCACAAGATTCCGCTCGAGCGCGTTACCGTCATTCCACGCAGCATCGACGTCGCCGCCTTCGATCCCGCGGCGGTCGACGCCGCACGCGTCGAAGCGGTGCAGGACGCGTGGCGAATTATGCAAACCGCACGGATCCTGCTCGTTCCCGGACGCGTCGCCCCTTGGAATGGCCAACTCATTCTGCCCGACGTGGCGCGCCTCCTGCTCGACAGCGGCGTGCGCGGCTTCGTGTTCGTGCTCGCGGGCGAACATCGCAGTTATCGCAAATACGCGCGCGCCGTCGCGAAGGAGGCAGAGGTCAAAGGGGTGCAGGCATTCATTCGCTTCGCCGGCCATTGCCGCGACATGCCGGCGGCGTTTGCCGCCGCCGATACCGTGGTGGTGCCCGCGATCGAGGCGCCGGTGTTCGGCCGCGCGGTGGCGCAAGCGCAAGCCATGGGGCGGCCGGTCGTCACGTCCGATGTCGGCGTTTTGCCCGAGCACGTGGCGGCGCCGCCGGAAATGCCGGAAGAGGTGCGCACGGGGTGGGTGGCCAAGGCGGGCGACGCGGGGGAACTTGCCCACGCGCTCGGCGAGGCGTTCGCCCTCGACGAAACCGCCTACCGCACGATGTCCGAGCGCGCGCGGCATTTCGCCGAATACATGTTCTCTCCACGCAGCGCCGTCGCCGCGACCCACGCCGTCTACGGTGCGCTGCTGGCGCGACCTCTGGCGGATAGCGGGGAACGCGTTGGCTCGGCCGCGAAACGAGCGCAAGGCCGTTGACTTGTGCGCGGTTTGTCCTGATCCTTCATCGCCCTGCGGCAGCAGGGACGTTGCAACGGCATGAGGAGAGCAGAGCCATTCGTCGCCCAATGAGACCCGCGCAGCCCGCCCCGAAGGACGGCCCGCGCATCAACGAGGAGATCCGTGTTCGTGAAGTCCAATTGATCGACCAGACCGGCCACAATCATGGGCCGGTAGAAATCCAGATCGCTTTGGACAAGGCCCAGGAGGCCGGGCTTGATCTCGTCGAGATCGCCCCCAATTCGTCCCCGCCCGTCTGCAAAATTCTCGATTACGGCAAATATAAATACCAGGCGCAGAAAAAAGCGGCGGAAGCCCGCAAGAAACAGAAGATCGTCGAGGTCAAGGAGATCAAGCTCCGGCCGATGATCGACGACCACGATTACGACGTGAAGATGCGCTCGATGCAGCGCTTTTTCGAAGAGGGCGACAAGGTCAAGGTCACGTTGCGCTTCCGCGGGCGCGAGATGGCGCACCAGGAGCTGGGCTATCAGCTTCTCAATCGCGTCAAGGACGACACCTCCAAAGTCGCCAAGGTCGAGCAGGAGCCGCGCTTCGAAGGCCGCCAGGTTGTGATGGTGTTGGCGCCGCGGTGAGGGCGGCGCCCCTTTGCTTCCTTGAGCCGGCGAAGGCCCATAGCGCCTATCAGGGCGGGTTCTGGTTGTATTTCGCCATCGCCTCTGCCATAACGCCGCCCTTCCGCCGCCCGGCCGAAAAGGGCTGCCGTGGCGACGGTGATCAGCACGCTCAAAACGAGCGCATCCGGCCGGCCGGGCCATGCCTGCCGCCGCCGCAAAGGAGAGCCAAATGCCCAAGCTCAAGACCAAATCCGGCGCCAAGAAGCGCTTCAAGGTGACCGCGAGCGGGATGGTGCTCTACCAGCAATCCCGCAAGCGCCACGGCATGATCAAGCGTACCAAGAAGCAGATCCGCCAATTGCGCGGTACCGCGGTGATGTTCAAGACCGACGGCGATAAGATCAAGAAATACTATTTGCCGAACGGCTGATCGCCCGCGGCCGCCCACCGGCGGCCATCCGCACGCAATCGTCGCACGCTTATCAGTCAGGAGATCAGCCATGGCACGCGTCAAGCGCGGCGTCACCGGACATGCCAAGCACAAGAAGGTCTTGAAGGCCGCCAAGGGGTATTACGGACGGCGCAAGAACACCATTCGCGTCGCCAAGCAGGCGGTGGAGAAGGCGAACCAGTACGCCTATCGCGACCGCAAGCGCCGCAAGCGCACGTTCCGAGCACTCTGGATCCAGCGCCTCAATGCCGCGGTGCGCCCGTTCGGGCTGACCTACAGCCGGTTCATCGGCGGCCTCGGCAAGGCCGGACTGTTGGTCGATCGCAAGGTGCTGTCCGACCTCGCGATTAGCGAGCCCGCGGCCTTTGCGGCGATTGTCGAGAAGGCCAAAGCGGCAATCGCGGCGTAGGCGTGAGAGGTGGAAGGATGGACGACGGAGACGACGTTGCGTTTTGTCCTGTGCCGTCCGTCCCGCGAACTAGACGATGATCGATGTCCACTACGTGCAATGCATGGCCCGCTATAACTGCTGGCAAAACGAGAACCTTTACGGCGCTGCCGACGCGCTGTCCGACGCCGAGCGGCGACGCGACCGCGGGGCGTTCTTCGGCTCGATCCACGCCACCCTCAATCACCTGCTCTGGGCCGATCGCATCTGGATGAGCCGCCTTGCCGGCACGCCCCGCCCCGACGGCGGCATTCGCGAATCCGTGGCGCTCCATGGCGACTGGGACGAGCTCAAGCGCGAACGCAAAGCGTTCGATGCGGTTGTGATCGACTGGGCGGACCGGCTCGACGCCGCGTCGCTCGCAGGCGAGCTCGCCTATTACTCCGGCGCCGCCAAGCGGGAAGTGCACAAGCCGACATGGCTTCTGGTCACGCATATGTTCAACCACCAGACGCATCATCGCGGCCAGGTGCATTGCATGCTGACGCAGGCCGGCGGCAAACCTGGCGATACCGATCTGCCGTTCCTGCCGAGCTAGCAAAACTCAAAACGCCGCGCGGGCAGTGGAGCAAGATCAATGACCGACCTTCGCGCGCTCGAGACCGAACTCCTCGCCGCCGCGGCGGCCGCCAAGGACGAAGCCGCGCTCGAAGCCCTGCGGGTGGCGGCGCTCGGCCGCAATGGCTCGGTGTCCGCTCTGTTGAAAACGCTGGGCACGATGACGCCGGAGGCGCGCAAGGAGCAGGGGCCGCTCATCAACAGCCTCAAAGATCGACTGGGTGCCGCGATCGCCGCGCGCAAGGACGCGCTGCGAGGGCTGGCGCTGGAGCAGCGACTCAACACCGAGACCGTCGACGTCACGCTGCCGGTGCGCGAGCCGCCGGCGGAGATCGGCCGCATCCATCCCATCAGCCAAGTCGTGGACGAGCTCACCGCGATCTTCGCCGACATGGGGTTCGCGGTCGCCGAAGGGCCCGATATCGAGACCGACGATTACAATTTCACCAAGCTCAACTTCCCGGAAGGCCATCCGGCGCGGGAGATGCAAGACACGTTCTTTTTCAATCCGAAGGCCGACGGCTCGCAGCTGCTGCTGCGCACGCATACCTCGCCGGTGCAGATCAGGACCATGCTGGCGCAGAGACCGCCGATCCGCATCATCATCCCCGGCCGCACCTACCGCAGCGACAGCGATCAGACCCACACCCCCATGTTCCATCAGGTCGAGGGGCTCGTCATCGACAAGGGCTCCCACCTCGGCCATCTCAAATGGATCCTGCAGGAATTCTGCAAGGCGTTCTTCGAGGTCGATCAAGTCAAGATGCGCTTCCGCCCGTCGTTCTTTCCGTTCACCGAGCCTTCGCTCGAGCTCGACATCCAATGCAGGCGCGACAAGGGCGAGGTCAGGTTCGGCGAGGGCGAGGACTGGATGGAGATTCTCGGCTGCGGCATGGTGCATCCCAACGTGCTGCGCAATTGCGGGCTCGATCCCGACGAGTATCAGGGTTTCGCTTGGGGCATGGGCATCGATCGCATCGCCATGCTCAAATATGGCATGCCCGATCTTCGCCCGTTCTTCGAGGCCGACGTGCGCTGGCTCGCCCATTACGGCTTCCGCCCGCTCGACTTCCCCACGCTTGCAGGAGGGCTGAGCAACTGATCATTCTCGTTTGCAGGTCGCCATGATCCAATCCGTGGATCGCTTGCCGTTCGAGACGATCACACACGGCTCGCTGCCGCTGCCAAGTCTCTCCTGCAAACGGGAGAGGGAATAGATCCCGAGTCCGCGGAATGATGAAATTCACCCTTGCTTGGCTCAAGGAGCACCTCGACACCGACGCGCCGCTTGCGGCGATCGTCGACAAGCTCACCATGATCGGGCTCGAGGTCGAGAGCGTCGCAGACCGGGGCAAGATGCTGGCGCCGTTCACCGTCGCGCGGGTGATCTCGGCCGAACGTCATCCGAACGCGGACCGGCTGCGCGTGTGCATGGTCGATACCGGAACGGGCGACCCGGTGCAGGTCGTGTGCGGGGCGCCCAATGCGCGCGCGGGCATGAAGGGCGTGTTCGTTCCGCCCGGGGCTTTCATCCCGGGCAAGAACATGACGCTCGGCGTCGGCAACATCCGCGGGGTCGAGAGCCGCGGCATGCTGGTGTCCGAATTCGAGTTGCAAATCTCCGACAACCATGAAGGCATCATCGAACTCCCCGATGCGGCGCCGGTGGGCGCGAATTACGCGCAGTGGGCCGGCCTCGACGATCCTATGATCGAGATCAATCTCACGCCCAACCGCGCCGACTGCGCCGGCGTCGACGGCATCGCGCGCGACCTCGCGGCCGCCGACATGGGCAAGCTCCGCGAGACCAGCATCCGTCCGGTCGAAGGGCGGTTCCCATGCCCGGTGAAGGTGACGCTCGACTTCGGGACGACGCCCTCGCTTTGTCCGGCTTTCGGGTTGCGGCTCGTGCGCGGAGTGAAAAACGGCCCCTCGCCCGCATGGCTGCAGCGCCGGCTCGTCGCGATCGGCTTGCGTCCGATCAACGCGTTGGTCGATATCACCAATTTCATCACCTACGATCGCGGCCGTCCGCTGCACGTGTTCGACGCCGCCAAGGTGCACGGCAATCTCACCGTGCGGCGCGCGCGCGATGGCGAAACCCTGCTCGCGCTCGACGGCAAGCGCTACGCGCTCGATCCGACCATCTGCGTGATCGCCGACGAGAGCGGCGTGGAATCGCTTTCCGGCATCATGGGTGGCGAGGCCAGCGGCTGCGCGGAGACGACCACCGACGTGCTGATCGAATCCGCGCTTTGGGATCCGCTCAACATCGCGCAGACCGGCCGCAAGCTCGGCATCAATTCGGACGCCCGCTACCGCTTCGAGCGCGGGGTCGACCCCGCCTTCATGCTGCCGGGGCTCGAACTTGCGACCGGGATGGTGCTCGATCTCTGCGGCGGCGAACCCTCGCAGCTCACGGTCGCGGGCACGCCGGAGGTGCCCGCGCGCATCATCGATTTTCCACTCGACGAAGTGCCGCGGCTCAGCGGCCTGACGGTCGACCAGCGCGAGGTCGAGCGCGTGCTCGGCCGACTGGGCTTCTTCGTCGCTGCCACGGGCAAGAACTTGAAAGTTACCGTTCCCTCGTGGCGGGGTGACGTCGAGGGTAAGGCCGACCTGGTGGAGGAAGTGGTGCGCATCCTCGGCGTCGAGCGCGTTCCGGCGACGCCCTTCGAGCGCGGCGAGGCTCCGCGCAAGCCGGTGCTCACGCCGATCCAGCTGCGCACGCGCAAAGCCAAGCGCGCGCTCGCCGCGCGCGGCATGGTCGAGACGGTTGCCTGGTCGTTCATCTCGAAGGCGCAGGCCGAGCTGTTCGGCGGCGGAAAGGCAGAGCTTGCGCTCGCCAATCCGATTGCATCCGACCTATCCGACATGCGGCCGAGTCTCATTCCCGGGCTTGTCGCCGCGGCGCAGAAGAACGCCGACCGCGGCTTTGCCGATGTGGCGCTGTTCGAGGTCGGGCAAGTCTTTCGCGGCGATCGGCCGCAGGACCAGCTCACCGCCGCCAGCGGCGTGCGCCGCGCGCTCGCCAAGGTGACCGGCATCGGCCGGTCGTGGTCGCCGCCTGCCGGCGAGGTCGACGCCTTCGATGCCAAGGCCGACGCGCTCGCCGTGCTCGCGGCCGCCGGCGCGCCGGCGCAGGCGCTGCAGGTCGTGCCGGGCGGGCCGCCGTGGTTCCATCCGGGACGCTCGGGCACGATCCAGATCGGCCCGCAGAACGTGCTCGGGCACTTCGGCGAACTGCATCCGCGCGCGCTCGAAGCGCTCGATGCCGAGGGCCCGCTGGTCGCCTTCGAGGTGATCCTGGAAAACATCCCGCAGCCGAAGGCGAGAGCCACGCGAGCGCGGCCGGTTCTGGAGCTTTCACCGTTTCAACCGGTGGAGCGCGACTTTGCCTTCGCGGTCGATCGCACGGTCAAGGCCGCCGACATCTTGCGCGCGACGCAGAGCGTCGATCGCAAGCTCATCACCAATGTCACCGTGTTCGACGTCTACGAGGGCGAAGGGATCGAGCCCGGCAAGAAGTCGATTGCGATCACGGTGACGCTGCAGCCGCGGGAAAAGACCATGACCGACGCGGAGATCGAGGCGGTGTCCGCGAAGATCGTCGCCGAGGTCGGCAAGCGGACGGGCGGCGTGCTGCGGGCGTGAACGCTCAACTGCGCTTGCTCGGGCCGCCGAGGAGCTTCACCACCGCATCGGCCGCACGTTCGCCCGATTCCCAGGCGCCGTTGACGGTGCCCCACAGCGTCTCATGCGTGGCTTCTCCGGCCAAGAAGATACGGCCACTGAGCGGCTCCGCTAGCACCTTGCGCGAGGACTGGGCGCCGGGCGCGGCGGCGGAGATGGCGCCGAGCACCCACGGCTCGTTGTTCCAGCGCGTGGCGTGACGGCGTTTGACCGCGCTTTTCATGTCGGTGCCGTAAAGCCCGCCGAGCCAGTTGATCGCAAAATCGATCATCGCGGCCTCCCCCTTGGCGGAGAGATCGCGCCCGAAACTGCCTCCCACGTCGACGACGCAAATCGTCGAGCCGGCCATGTTGCCGAAGATCGCGGCGGTTTGCCTGCTCTCACTTTTCTCGAACACCAGCTCATCGGCGCGCAGGCCGAAGAGATTGCCGGTCAATTCCAGCGCCACGTGATCGCGGCTGCCGAGCTTGAGCTTCGCGGCTGCGTCAAGCTGGCGCTTGGGCAAATCGGGCGCCAACTTGATTTTTCCGCTCGTGAGCACATTGGTCGAGACGGTGATGATGACCGCGCCGGTCTTGAACTGACCTTTCGGCGTGTCGACCTCGATGCGCGCGCGGCTCCACCATTCGATGGTTTTCACCGGGGTTGCCAGCAACAGTGGGAGAGGAGCCGCAAGCTTCGCGAGCAGCGCACCAAATCCCTGGCGGCAGAACGCGCTGTTGTCGCGCTCGCCCGAGCGGGAGAGATCAGCCGTCGAAACGTCCGCGAGTTCCTTGCTGCAGCCGTAAGGCCCCAGCACGAATTCGATCGTCGGCCGCCATTCGCCGAGATCCTTCGGCAACACCTGGGTACAGGCGACGTCACTCTTGCGCGCCGCATCCGCGATGGCGACGTTGGCGCGCACCAGGCTGGACAGAAAGTCCTCCATCTCGCTTTCGCGGGCGTAGCGCCGTCCGATGCGCACGCGCTGGCCAGGCGGGGCCGCATAGATGTCGAGCCCGGACTGCACGGCAAGCTTCGCCAGCGGATTGATGTCGGCGGCGTAAATCCAATGGGCGCCGCGATCGTAGGGTATGCCGAATGTCTTGGTATCGGTAATGCAGCGCCCGCCGACCTGGTCCGCGGCCTCGAGCACGACAAACTGTTTGCGTGCGGCCGCAAGTCGCCGTCCGGCGGCGATGCCGGCGGCGCCCGCACCCACGATGACGGCATCGACCCAGCCGGAGCGCGGCACCTCGGGTGCCGGGCGTGGGGCTGCAAATGCGGGCGCGGCCGTCAGGACCGCGGCGGAGGAGGCGAGGAAGGATCGGCGGCTCAAACGTCTCATGGCGCATAGGGCATTGGCGCACAGCGTGTCACGCGGTGCGAGGTCTACCACGGAACGCGTGCGACGCACGTCCTAAATCTTTTCCCACCATCGCCATGCTTGCGGTATCGCCACAGCGATGCCTTATTCGAGGTCAGTGCCACGGAACGGAACGAAGGGAGACAACGATGATCGACGCGGCCGTCAAAGCGCTCGCTCAGATGTTCTCGCCGCCGTTTCGGTGGGTGCTGTTGAAGTCCGCCGGGCTTGCCCTTTTCCTGATCGTGCTTATCGCCATTGGCCTTCATCGATTGCTGCTTTGGCTCGCAACCGCCGGTGCGAATTGGGCAGAGACGGTATTCGGCGTCAGCGCACACGCGCCGCTGTCGATTCTCATCTGGATTGTTTCTGTCGCCGCGGGCCTCGGCATCATCGTCGGATCCGTGTTCTTGATGCCGGCGGTCACCGCGTTGGTCGGCAGCTTCTTCGTCGACGACATCGCGCTCGAAGTGGAACGCAGTCACTATCCCGCCGAGCCTGTCGGCAGGCCCCCGCCACTGATGCAGGCGCTCGTCAAAGGCCTGAAAACGGCATTGCTCGCGGTCTTGGTTTATCTCATCGCGCTGCCGTTTCTCCTCTTCGCCGGCGTCGGCGTCCTCATTTTTTTCTTTGCCAGCGCTTATTTGCTCGGCCGCGAATATTTTGAATTGGCGGCCATGCGCCATCAGCCCATGGCCGAGGCCCAACGACTGCGCAAGACGCACCAGAGCACGGTATTTCTCGCCGGCATGTTCATCGCCGCCTTCGTGTCGATCCCGATCGTCAATCTCGCGACGCCGCTATTCGCCATGGCTTTCATGGTGCACGTGCATCAGCGGATCATGCACGACACCCGACTGCGGCTAGACCACGACACGCGTCCGCGGATAGATAAAGCGCGATAAACGCAATTGCCGTTCTGCGCTTCTTGCGTCGGCGGCGCGGCGTTTGCCGTCATTTGTCCGCCAGCTTCGTCACGGCGACCTTCACCGTGCCGTCGGCCTCCGCGATCACGCGCAGCGTTTTGGCGTCGAACTCGATGTCGACGAGTCGCAGATCGGTGACGGCGGCGTCGACGCTAATGCCGTCGGCGCTCTTGCGAAAATCGGCGATTGCCGCCTCGATGCTCTTGCGGGCATTCGCGGCGAGCGGCACGAGATCGACCACCGCGTTTTCCGCCAGCGCCTGTTCCAGATAAGGCACTGCGGCGTGCGCGGCCGTCCCCAGCAAGCCGAACGCGGCCTGCGATTCGACGTCGAGCGCGATGTCGTTCAGACGCAGCGTCTGATGCGCGCCGTCGAGCACCGGCCGGCCCCACACGTGGACCGTTGCTTCGGCCCCGAGACCGAACCAACTCTTGTTCTCGTTTGCCTTGACGCGCAGCGAGAGCAGCAGCCGGTCGCCCGATGCCGCCAGATTCAAGCTCCGGATCGTGGCACTGAACGCGCTGCTCTTGTCCTCGGGGAAAGTTTTTCCTTTAAGTTGCGCCTCGAGCAGCCGATTCACTTCGGTGAACGGAATATCGATCGGCACCGCGATATTGACTCGGCCCTGCTCGATCTGCGGAACGAGTTCCAACTGCGCCGGGAACGGGCACTCGGGCTTGGTCTCATTGGGCACAATCCGGGTCTGCGCCTCCACGCCGATTGTCAGCGTGACCGCGGTGCCGTCAATGTGTGGCTGCCCGGCGAAGGCTCGCATGGGGCGAAGCTCCAACCACAGATTGGGCATGCCGGCCGCCGCCGCGCCGAGCGAGATCGAGCGGCACATCTTGGCCCACTCGCGCCGTGCCGCCACTTCGAGAAACGGATCATCGCGCAGGCGCGCCTGTAGCGCCGTCACCTGTTCGTTGACGGCGCGATCGATGAGCGGCTTGAGTTCGTTCGATACGCTCAGCTTCGCGCCGAGGACCGGCAGCGAGGCATCGGCCAGCGCAACCTGAGGCGTAAGGTTGGGCTGCACCCGCCACGCCGGCAGGAGCGACGGATTGGCCGTGAGCGTGACGTTGCCGCGAATATCGGCACGCTGATCGAGCGTCTTTCCCTGCAGGTTCTGAATCCCTTGGCCGACACGGCCGCCGAGCAAGCCGCCGAGCGCGCCCGCGAGATTGCCTGCTTCACCGGAGACTTGCCCGGTCGCCCGGAAGGTTCCGGAGAGCGTGGTCGACACGACGAGCGCATTCGGCCGGCCGCTGACCGCGAGCGGGCTGCGCGCGACCGTCCAATCGATTTCGGCGTTGGACAGCAATTGCGGCAGCGGGTTCTCGCGCTTGCCCGCGAGCTGGCGCGGCGCCGCCGTCTCCAGTGCGCTGTGGATCGCGGAGAGCGCAATCGCCGCGGGCGTCACGATCACCGATTTGCGGGTGACCGGCGCCAGCGGCGGCACCTCGACCAGCGCCGGCCGCTGGTCTTTCGGGCCAGGCGAAATCCCGTTCAACGCCCAAAGCGCGGCGCCGAATGAGCCGATGGCGACCAGCACGCCGATGACGATCTTGCCCCAGGGCAAATGCACGCTCGCGCCTTCCTGCGAATTGCGGCCGAATCTCATTGCCCGCCGATCGTGGTGCCAGCAAGGCGGCGGCCTCCACAGGGCAGTCGTCAGCGCTCCGATGCGGGACGATTGAGCAGCGTTTTCCCTGGCCACTTGCAGAGATCGGCGATCAGGCACCTCTCGCACAGGGGCCGACGCGCCAGGCAGACGTAGCGTCCGTGCAGAATCAGCCAGTGGTGGGCATGGCGCTTGTATTTCGCCGGCACCACGCGGTCGAGCTTGAGCTCGACTTCCAGCGGCGTCTTGCCGGTTGCCATGCCGGTGCGATTGCCGACGCGGAAGATGTGGGTGTCGACCGCGATGGTGGCCTCGCCGAAAGCGACGTTGAGCACGACATTTGCGGTCTTACGGCCCACCCCGGGTAGCGCCTCCAGCGCCTCACGCGTGCGGGGGACATCGCCGCCGTGCTCGTCCGCGATTTTCCTCGACAACGCGATGAGATTCTTCGCCTTGGTGCGGAAGAGGCCGATGGTCTTGATCAACCCCTGCACGCGCTCCTCGCCGAGCGCGGCCATCTTTTCCGGCGTGTCGGCGGCGGCGAACAGCGCGGGCGTCGCCTTGTTGACGCCGGCGTCGGTCGCCTGCGCCGAGAGCACCACCGCAACGAGCAGCGTGAACGGGTTGATGTGCTTGAGCTCACCCTTGGGCTCGGGGCTGGCGGCCTTGAAGCGGCGGAACGCTTCCTCGATTTCAGCGGTTGTCCATTGCGGCAGCGCGCCGGCGGCGGCCACGGGGTCGGCGGCCGAACGCTTGGCTGGAGTTTTGACTTTAGCCGCCTTGCGCGCGCGCGACCGACGCAGGCTCCGCGCGGTTCTCCGAGGCGCCTGGCGGGCGGTTCTGCGGGCCACCCTGCGAGGTGTCTTGCGAGCCATAGTTTCGGTATAGTGAGCTCCATGGCACCCGACAACGACCCCAGCCAAGAACCCGCGATCTTTTCGGCCGTGCTCACCCCGCACCGCTCGCTCAGCCGCAAAGGCTTTTTGGCGTTGATGCTGGTAGCGGGCGGAGCGAGCCTCGCAATGGGAACGATATTTCTCCTCGTCGGCGCTTGGCCGGTGTTCGGCTTCTGCGGGCTCGACGTGCTGCTGCTCTATTGGGCGTTCAAGGTGAGCTACCGCCGCGCCAGAGCCTACGAGCAGGTCACCGTCACCTCCTCCGAGCTCACCGTGCGTCAGGTCAGCCACCGCGGACGGATCAGCGAATGGACGCTCAATCCGCTCTGGGTTCGGCTCGACCGCGTCGTGCATGCCGAGTTCGGCATCGAGCGGCTGTTTTTGGTTTCGCAGGGGCGGCGACTTGCGATCGCGGGGTGCCTCGGACCGCAGGAGAAGGAAAGCTTCGCGCTCGCGCTGTCGGCGGCGCTCGGCGAGGCCAAGCGTGGGCCCACGCGCACCGTATTCGACTAGGGGTCTGGCGCGCAGAAACCGGGTGGCCGGGCCATCGACCGCGGCCTAGGGAGGCAGCCAGCGATGGAGGCCACCATGCTCGCTCCCGATCGTGTTTGCGACCACGAGCCGCTCAGCCGCGCCGCCGCAGACTACGACGTCGTGCGCCGGGCCATCGCGTTTCTCTCCGAGCACTGGCGCGCACAGCCCGAGATCGATGCCGTCGCGGCGGCGGCCGGGGTGAGCGCGCCCGACCTGCATCGTCTGTTCCGCCGCTGGGCGGGCATTACGCCCAAGGCCTTCCTGCAAGCGCTCACGCTCGACCACGCGCGCAGACTGCTGCGGGATTCCGCCAGCGTGCTCGACACCACGTTCGAGGTCGGCCTGTCCGGGCCGGGCCGGCTGCACGATCTGTTCGTCACGCACGAAGCGATGTCGCCCGGCGAATGGAAATCGGGCGGGAGTGGGCTGGCGATGCGCTTCGGCTTTCATCCTTCCCCGTTCGGTACCGCGCTGGTGATGACGACCCAGCGCGGGCTTGCCGGGCTCGCGTTCGCCGATCCCGGCGAGGAACAGGCCGCGCTCGCCGACATGAAAGGGCGCTGGCCAATGGCGAACATCGTCGAAGACCGCGCACGAACGGCGCCGCTCGCACGCCGTATCTTCGATAGTAGGCTGTGGCGGGCGGACCGGCCGCTGCGGGTGGTGCTCATCGGGACCGACTTCGAGGTGCGGGTGTGGGAGACGTTGCTGCGGATTCCCATGGGCCGGGCGGTGACCTATTCCGGCATCGCGGCAAAGATCGGCGCCACCAAAGCCGCGCGCGCCGTAGGCGCCGCAGTCGGCAAGAATCCGGTCTCGTTCGTGGTGCCGTGCCATCGCGTGTTGGGCAAAAGCGGCGACGTCACCGGTTATTACTGGGGCCTCACGCGCAAACGCGCGATGCTGGGCTGGGAAGCGGCAAAAGTGACAAGCTGAGTTGAAGGGGCCGTCGCCTAACGCCGGGCTTGCGCGACGTTGAGCGCGGGCGTGGCCGCGCGCGCAAAGTCGCCCTTGCGATAGGCTGCAAGCGTCTCCGCGTTCTGCCGATCCATGAAGTCGGCAAGCTTGGCATAGGTCACGCAGCGTACTTCCGGCAGGCCGCACACCGCGCGCGCGAAGGCTTTGAGCGCTTCGTTATAGGCGCCGCCTCCATAGTTCATGAAATGATGCCCGATGTGCAGCGGCGCACGGTTTCCCGCGTAATTGGTCTTGAAGTAGTGAAGATAGGTTTGCAGCGTCTGTTCCCGCATCGTCTCGTAGCGGCGCGGATCAAACACGGCGCGGGATTGGGCGAAGAAGAAATTGTAATCCATCGACAGTGCGCCCTTGCCGGAACCTTGGATCTTCAGCATGGCCAAATTGAACCGCCACACTCCGTCGATCTTCTCGGGCCAGGCATTGGCAAAGCTCGCTCCGCTGGTGTCATAACGGAAACCATGTGCCTTGAGGGCTCCATAGAGGCCGGCGCCCTTGGCCAGATAAGGCGCGCGGAAACCGACCACGTCCGTGGGCGCAAACGCGAATTTCGAGTCGGCGATTGCGTTGTTCGACCCCACATTCTTCAAGACGTCGTTGAACGCGCGAAATTCCTTCTCCCAATCGCCGACCGACCAGGCCGCACCGTTGAAATGGCCGACTGCGTGCGAGGCGATCTCGTGGCCGCTGCGGTAAAGCGCGTTCACGTATTCGACGCGTCTGCGAACTTGCTCGGGCGAGCCGCCAAAGCTGATGCGGGAATAGCCCCGCCGCTGGTGCGGACCTTCGTAGATGCTCCGCCTGCCGTCGGCGATGAAATTGCTCCCGCTGACGAAGAAGGTGAAGTGAACTCGGTCGCCGTCCCGGTTCAGCTCGGCAGCAAAATCGGTGAGCTCCTGCCAACGCTCGAGCTCGGTGCAATTGTCGAACGCCATGACAATGAATTGCGGCGGGCGATCGACGCCGGCCCGCGACGGCGTACCGGCGCCAAACGTAACGAGCGTCGCCACTGCGGCGACGAGTCTTCCGGCGGTCAATTCAGCCCCCCGACCGAAAGTGACAGCGATTCGCTGTCAGTTTATCCGATCACGAGAGCGAATTGATCGCGCTCCAGCGGATTAATCGTCGCGCGCAGCAGAAATTGCGCCGCTGTGACCCGAAAAGCACGGTTTCACATCATCGCGCTGTCGCGGCAAGCGGCCGCGCTGGTTGACGATGATGCCGCAATCCCACACAACCGTCGAAGCGCCGTTGCTGCGGGCGGATGCAAGCGCGCAACGCCGGCGAGTTAGGGACCGTGGAGATGCAGAAGCGCCGTCCGGTGATGCTGGTCGTCCTTGACGGCTGGGGCTGGCGCGAGGAGGCTGCCGACAACGCCATCCGGCAGGCTCGGACTCCGAGCTTCGAGCGCTTGTGGGCGACCTGCCCCCACGCCTTCTTGCATACGTCGGGCGAGGACGTCGGCCTGCCGTCGGGGCAGATGGGCAATTCCGAGGTCGGACATCTCAACATCGGCGCCGGCCGTCTCGTGCTGCAGGATTTGCCCCGCATCAACGCGGCGGTCGCTGGCGGCGATATCGAAAGGGCGCCTGCACTCAAGCGCCTGATCGAACGCCTGCGGCAGACCGGCGGCACCTGCCACGTCATGGGCTTGGTGTCGCCGGGCGGCGTGCATTCGCATCAGGATCATGCCGCGGTGCTCGCGAGCATGCTCGCCGCGGCCTCCGTGCCGACGCTCGTCCATGCCTTTACCGACGGCCGCGACACGCCGCCGCGATCGGCGGGGGAGGACATTGTTCGCCTCCTCGCGGCGCTGCCGCGATCCGTTGCGATCGCGACGGTCAGCGGCCGCTATTACGCCATGGACCGCGACCAGCGCTGGGACCGCGTCGCCAAAGCCTACCACGCGGTCGTGGACGCCGAAGGGCCACACTTTGCGGATGCGCGCGCGGTGATCGCGGATGCCTATGCGCACGAGATCAGCGACGAATTCGTCGTGCCGGCGGTGGTCGGTGACTATCGCGGCATGCGCGACGGCGACGGCGTGCTTTGCTTCAACTTCCGCGCCGACCGGGTGCGCGAGATTCTTACCGCGCTCCTCGATCCGATCTTTGCCGGCTTTGCGCGCCGGCGCACCGTCCGCGTCGCCGTCGCGGTCGGCATGACACAATACAGCGAACAGCTGGACGCGTTTTTGGAGACGATCTTCCCCCCGCAGCCTCTAGCGAATGTTCTCGGCCAGGTGGTCGCCGACGCCGACCGCAGCCAACTGCGAATGGCCGAGACGGAGAAGTATCCCCACATCACCTATTTCCTCAATGGCGGCGAGGAGAAGCCTTATCGCGGCGAGGATCGCATCATGGTGCCCTCGCCGAAGGTTGCGACCTACGACCTCAAGCCCGAGATGTCGGCGCCGCAATTGACGGACCGGGCGGTGGAGGCGATCAACTCTCAGCGGTACGACCTGATCGTGTTGAATTACGCCAACCCCGACATGGTCGGACACACCGGCAGCTTGCCGGCTGCGATCAAGGCGGTCGAGGCGGTCGATACCGCCTTGGGGCGCATCGCGGAGGCGATCGCAAAGGCCGGCGGTGCTTTGCTGGTCACCGCCGACCACGGCAATTGCGAGCTGATGCGCGATCCCGACACTGGCGGGGCGCACACCTCCCACACCACCAATCCGGTGCCGATCCTGCTCTTGGGCGGCGGCAACGTTTCCCTGGCGTCGGGACGGCTCGCGGATGTCGCGCCCACTTTGCTCGCGCTGATGGGCCTTCCCCAGCCGGGCGAGATGACCGGTCGATCCCTGCTGCGCGGGATCCACGCTCGCGATCAGGCCTCCCTGAGGCCGAGCACGTCGGCCATCGAATAGAGTCCCGCCTTGCGCCCGCGCGCCCAGAGCGCGGCGCGCAGTGCGCCGCGGGCGAAGATCAGGCGATCCTCGGCCTTGTGCGCGAGCTCGACCCGTTCGGCCGGCCCGGCAAAGATCACGGTGTGATCCCCCACGACCGAGCCGCCGCGCAGCGACGCAAAGCCGATGTCGCCGGCGCCGCGCGCGCCGGTTACGCCGTCGCGGCCGCGCACCGAGCGCTGCTCGAGGTCGACGCTGCGACCTTCCGCCGCCGCGCGGCCCAGCATCAGCGCCGTGCCCGAAGGCGCGTCGATCTTTTTGTTGTGGTGCATTTCGAGGATTTCGATGTCGAAATCCTCATCAAGCGTCTTCGCCACCTGCTTAACCAGCGCCGCCAGCAGGTTGACCCCCATGCTCATGTTGCCCGACTTGACGATCACGGCGCGCTTTGACGCCTGCTCGATCAGCTTTTCATTCTCGCCCGTGAGCCCGGTGGTACCGATGATGTGGACGCAGCCCTTGCGCGCCGTATGCTCGGCGAAAGCCAGCGTGGCCGCGGGGACGGTGAAGTCGAGGAGCCCGTCCGCCTGGGCGAGCAACGGCTCAACGTCGGTGGTGACCGCCACGCCGTTCCTGCCCAGCCCGGCGAGTTCGCCCGCATCGCGCCCGATGACCGCCGAGGAGGCGGCCTCCACCGCGCCGGCCAGGATTGCTCCGTCCGTGGCCGCAATAGCATGGACGAGCGTGCGCCCCATGCGTCCGCCGGCCCCGGCCACGATCAGCCGCATGTCGGACATGGCATCCCTCCGGCCAATTCGGCCTGCGGGTATAGCGAGGCACCGATGCGAAGGAAAGTAACGCGCCTTATCACCGCTCGCGCTTTCTCTCGAACTCGGGCTAGGCCGCGGCGCCTTGCGGCTTAAGATTGCGCGTCACAGCCCTCGATGATGAAGAGATCGAACTCGGCTCTGCCCTTGCGCAGCGCGGCCGCGGCTTGGTACTCGGGCGAGCGGTAGCAATCGAGCGCGGCCCGATAGCTCGGAAATTCAAGCACGACGGTGCGCCCACGCACCTTGCCCTCGACCACCTCTTGCCGGCCGCCGCGCACCAGGAAGCGTCCGCCATATTTGACGAATGCCGCCATGTCGGCGACCATGTAGGCCTTGTAGCCCTCGGGTTCGGTGACATCCACGTGGGCGATCCAGTAGCCTTTGCGAGGCGCGGCCGCCGGCTGCGTCGCCGGGGGGTCCGGCTGCGCGCCGTCGTAGCCCTCGATGATCACGAAATCGCAAACCGAATGGGGAAGGCGTAGCGGCTTCGCGCGCTGGTATTCCGCGGAACGGTAGCAGGCGAGCGCGGTGGCGTAGTCCGCAAATTCGCGCAGCACGTTGCGCGCGCGGCTCTTGCCTTCCACCACTTGCTGCGTCCCGCCCCGCACCAGCGCGCGTCCGCCGTATTTATCGTGCGCCGCGGGAGTTGCGGCCGTGTAGGCCTTGTATCCTTCCGGATCGCTCACATCGAGATGCGGAATCCAATAACCCTTGGTCATTTCGACCTCCCTGTCATGACGGCGCCGCGCCGGCGATTTCAGCGATGATCGCGCCCGCGGCAGCCTTGGGATCGGCCGCCGCAAGGATCGGCCGGCCGACCACGAGATGATCGGCGCCGGCGCCGATGGCGGCGGCCGGCGTCATGATGCGCTTTTGGTCGCCGGCGGCGGCACCCGCCGGCCGGATGCCCGGCGTCACCAGCACCATGTCGGCGCCGATGATCGGACGCAGCAGCGCCGCCTCCTCTCCCGAGCAAACGAGCCCGTCGATCCCGACGTCGCGCGCCTGCGCCGCGCGTTCGCCGACGAGCTCTGAAACCGTGAAATCATACCCGGCCGCGGCGAGATCGGCGTCGTCGTAGGAGGTGAGCACGGTGACGGCGAGAAGGCGCAAGGGCGAGCCTTTGCGCGCATCGACGGCAGCATGCATGGTCTGTGGATAAGCATGCACGGTAAGAAACGACGCCCCGAGCCGCGCAACGCTTTCGACGCCCCGGGCAACGGTGTTGCCGATGTCGTGGAGCTTGAGGTCGAGGAAGATGCGCTTGCCGGCGCCGGCGAGCACGCGCGCGAAGTCGATCCCACCCGCAAAGGCAAGCTGATAGCCGATCTTGTAAAACGAGACGGTTTCGCCGAGTCGTGCGACCAGCGCCTCCGCCTCGGCGACGGAGGGCACGTCGAGCGCGACGATCAACCGCTCGCGCGCATCAAGCTTCACGGCCGACCTCCTCCTCGTGCGTCCCGGACGCGGCCAACCATCCTCTCATGTCAGCAGCTTGGCGGTCTCGATGAGCTTGCGCACGACCACCTTGAGCTGGCTCGCGGCGCGCGCATCCTTGAGCTCGTCCATCTCGTCGAAGGCCTGTTCGGCGTTCGGTACCGTCACCTGCTCCGCGATCACCAGGGCGCGGCAGCCGACCGCCAGCACCTGCCGCAGCGCCAGCAACGAATGCGTCGCGCCGGAACGGCCGGGCGAGGCGCCGCCCAAGGCGAAGACCCGGTTCTGGTAGGCCGCGAGCGGCGGATCGCCGTGTTCGCGCACGGCCGAGATCCAATCGATGGTGTTCTTGATCAGCGGCGTAATCGAGGCGTTGTACTCCGGACTGGCGATGAACACGCCCTGATGCGCGGACATCAATTGCTTGAGCTTGAGTGCATTGGGCGGCGGGCCGGCGGTCTCGGCGCTGTCGGCATCGTAGATCGGCAGCGGATAGTCCAAGAGCGAAATGCGGGTGACGTCGGCGTCCGCCAGCATCAACTCCTTGGTCGCGAGCGCAGCCAGCCGCACATTGTACGACTTTGCCCGCAGCGAGCCGGGAATGACCAGGATTTTCGGGGCGGCCATGACAGCGGCCATGACAGACGACGGACGGTGGATTCAGACGACATGATACGCACATGTCCCATCGTCTGTCGTCAGTCCCTCCGATACACCCATACCCGCGCGGGCGGAATATTCATCCACACCCGCTCGGACGCTTGCGCACTCACGCGATCGAGCCGTTTCGGGATCGGCGCGACCGCGTTGTAGGTGAACTGCACGAAGGGCGCGCCCGGCGACATGAGGCCGAAGGCTTCGAACAGCAGCCGCAGGCGCATGTGCAGCGGCTTGGTGAAGAGCGGCAAGCCCGATACCACTCCGGCGGCCGGTTGTCGCAAGACCCCGGTCAGTAGCCGCTTAAGCCCATAGGCGTCGCCCTGGACCACGGTCGCGGCCGGATAGCGCGCGCGCAGCAAGCGGCAGAAGATCGGATCGAACTCCACCAGCACGAGTCGCGACGGATCGATTCCTTGCGCGAGCAGCGCCTCGGTGACCGGCCCGGTGCCGGGGCCAAGCTCGATGACCGGCCCCGGCCGGCGCGGATCGATATAGGAGGCCATGGTGCGCGCAAGCGCGCGGCCCGACGGGGTTACGGCGCCGGTCGTCAGCGGCTTTTCGATCCAGGAGCGGATGAAGCGCACTTCGTCGTCGAGACGAATGCCGTTCTTCTGCTCGAAGCGGCGGATGCGCGTCTCGATCTTCTTTTTTTGCGTGTCGAACTTCTGCTCGAACCTTTTTTTGTGCGTCTCGAACTGATGTTCGATCTTTTTTTCGAGCGCGCCCTTGCGCTGCTCGAACAGCTGGATGTGCTGCTCGATCGTTCTTTCGAGCGCGCCCCTTCTCAATTCGAAGAGGCGCTTCTGCTTTTCAAGTTTCTGCTCGAGCAATTGCAGGGCTGGGAGCGGCATTTTGGGGCTAACGCTACGGAATAGCTGCCGAATTGACCCTCCAACCCGTAAAGGGCGCAAGTGCGGGGGTCAAGCGGCAATTTCCTCAAGCCGAGCCCGACCGACCCAACAATTCCTTGACCTTGCCGAAGAATCCTGCCGCTTCCGGCTGGGTGTCCTGGGACGACAATCGTTCGAATTCGTTCAGCAATTCACGCTGGCGCTTGCTGAGTTTTTGCGGCGTCTCGACCAGAACCTGAATGTACATGTCGCCGGTTTGTTTTGAGCGCAGCACCGGCATGCCCTTGCCTTGGAGGCGGAAGCGGCGCCCCGACTGGGTGCCTTCCGGCACTTTCACGCGACTATGGTTGCCGTCGATGGTCGGCACCTCGATCTCACCGCCCAACGCCGCAAGGACCATGGAGATCGGCACTCGGCAGTGCAAATCGGCGCCCTCGCGCTGGAAGAACGGGTGTGAGCCGATCGCGAGAAAAATGTAGAGGTCCCCGGCAGGTCCACCGCGCACGCCCGCCTCGCCTTCGCCCGCCAGTCTTATACGGGTGCCGTCCTCGACGCCCGCGGGGATGTTGACCGAGAGCGCGCGCTCGCGCGTCACCCGCCCGGAGCCCGAGCAGGATGGGCAGGGGTTGTCGATGACTTGTCCGCGGCCCTGGCAGGCGGGACAGGTCCGCTCGAGCGTGAAGAAACCTTGGGCGTGACGGATGCGTCCCTGGCCGCCGCAGGTCGGACAAGCCTTGGGTTTGGTGCCGGCCTTGGCGCCCGAGCCGGAGCAAGCCTCGCAGGTCACCGAGGTGGGGATGCGGACCTGGGCGGTCTTGCCGAAATAGGCCTCCTCCAGGCTGATTTCCATGTTGTAGCGCAGATCGGCGCCGCGCTCGCGGCCGCCCCCGCGTCCACGGCGAGCGCCGCCCATGCCGAACAAGTCATCGAAGATGTCGGCGAAGGCGGAAGCCACGTCACCGAAACCGTGGGCCGCGCCGGAGCCGGCATGCTCGAAGGCGGCGTGACCGAAGCGGTTGTAGGCCGCGCGCTTGTCGGGATCCTTGAGGATCTCGTAGGCCTCATTGATCTCCTTGAAGCGGACTTCGCAGCTCTTGTCGCTGGGATTGCGATCGGGGTGCCACTTCATGGCGAGCTTGCGGAAGGCGGATTTCAGTTCACCGTCATCCGCCGTGCGCTCGACCCCTAGAACGTCGTAATAGCAGCGCTTGGCCATGCCCGCGTCCACCCCCGTCATTTCCGCCGCAGCGTCGTCAAATCCGGCCCGGTTACTCATGACGCGTCAAAAAGATGCACCCCCGGGGCTTTGGCCCCAGGGGCTTGGTTGCAATCGAAAACGGCATGGCAAAGGCAGCCTCGCCGAGGTTAAGCCGACTTTTTGTTCTTCTTGTCGTCGTCGA
Organism: Hyphomicrobiales bacterium; assembly: GCA_019237215.1. GTDB lineage: Bacteria > Pseudomonadota > Alphaproteobacteria > Rhizobiales > Xanthobacteraceae > VAZQ01. Next base: position 22,911 of record JAFAHL010000134.1, read on the forward strand.
CCTCGGTGAATTCCGCGTCGACGACGTCCTCGTTCTTGCCGCCAGAGCCTTCGCCGCCGGAGCCACCACCGCCGGGACCGCCCGCCGCCGCGGCGCCTTCCTGGGCCTGCTTGTACATGGCCTCGCCGAGCTTCATCGAGGCTTGCTCGAGCGCATTGGTCTTGGCCGTGATCGCCGCGGCATCGCCGCCCTTGAGCGCTTCCTTGAGGTCGGCCATGGCGTTCTCGATCGCGCGTCGATCGCCTTCGCCGATCTTCGAACCGTGCTCGGCGAGCACCTTCTCGGTGGCATGGAGGCGCGCCTCGGCGTGGTTCTTCGCCTCGACCTCGGCCTTGCGCTTCTTGTCCTCTTCGGCGTGCGATTCGGCGTCCTTGACCATGCGCTGGATGTCAGCCTCGGACAGGCCGCCCGACGCCTGGATGCGAATCTGCTGCTCCTTGCCGGTGCCCTTGTCTTTGGCCGACACATTGACGATGCCGTTGGCGTCGATATCGAAGGTGACTTCGATCTTCGGCACGCCGCGCGGGGCCGGCGGAATCCCGTCGAGACGGAACACGCCGAGGAGGCGGTTCCGGTCGGCCATCTTCGCCTCACTCTGGTAGACCTTCACGTCGACGGCCGGCTGGCTGTCGGCCGCCGTCGAGTAGATCTCCTTCTTCTGATGCGGGATCGTGGTGTTGCGCGGGATCATGGGCGTCATGACCCCGCCGAGGGTCTCGATCCCGAGCGTGAGCGGCGTCACGTCGAGGAGGAGGATGTCGGTCTTCTCGCCGCGGTCGCCCTTCGAGAGCACCTCGCCCTGGACGGCCGCGCCGACCGCCACGACCTCGTCCGGGTTGACCGACTTGTTCGGCTCCTTGCCGAACATCTTCTTCACGAGCTCCTGGACCGCCGGCGTCCGGGTCGAGCCGCCGACGAGGACGACCTCGTCGATGTCCTTGGGCGAGAGCTTCGCGTCCTTGAGCGCCTGCTCGACGGGGCCGCGGGTGCGCTCGGTGAGGTGGTTCGTGAGCGACTCGAACTTGGCCCGCGTGATCTCGATGTTCAGGTGCTGCGGCGTCCCCTGGACCTGCGCGATGAAGGGCAAGTTCACGGTCGCCGAGAGCGACGCCGAGAGCTCGCACTTGCACTTCTCGCACGCCTCCTTGAGGCGCTGGAGCGCGAGC
>JAFAHL010000164.1 GCA_019237215.1 Hyphomicrobiales bacterium
GTCGTCGACCTCGGTGAATTCCGCGTCGACGACGTCCTCGTTCTTGCCGCCGGAACCCTCGCCGCCGGAGCCACCACCGCCGGGACCGCCCGCCGCCGCCGCGCCTTCCTGGGCCTGCTTGTACATGGCCTCGCCGAGCTTCATCGAGGCTTGCGCGAGCGCGTTGGTCTTGGCCGTGATCGCCTCAGCATCGCCGCCCTTGAGCGCTTCCTTGAGGTCGGCCATGGCGTTCTCGATCGCGCGCCGCTCGCCTTCGCCGACCTTCGCGCCGTGCTCGGCGAGCGCCTTCTCGGTGCCATGCACCAGCGCCTCGGCGTGGTTCTTCGCCTCGACCTCGGCCTTGCGCTTCTTGTCCTCTTCGGCGTGGGATTCGGCGTCCTTGACCATGCGCTGGATATCAGCCTCGGACAGGCCGCCCGACGCCTGGATGCGGATCTGCTGCTCCTTGCCGGTGCCCTTGTCCTTGGCGTGCACGTTGACGATGCCGTTGGCGTCGATATCGAACGTCACTTCGATTTGCGGCACGCCGCGCGGCGCCGGCGGCAGCCCGACCAGATCGAACTGGCCGAGCATCTTGTTATCGGATGCCATCTCGCGCTCGCCCTGGAAGACGCGGATGGTCACTGCGTTCTGATTGTCCTCCGCGGTCGAGAACACCTGGCTCTTCTTGGTCGGAATCGTGGTGTTGCGGTCAATGAGCCGCGTGAACACGCCGCCGAGCGTCTCGATGCCGAGGGAGAGCGGCGTCACGTCGAGCAAGAGTACGTCCTTGACGTCGCCTTGCAGCACGCCGGCCTGGATCGCCGCGCCGACCGCGACGACCTCGTCGGGGTTGACGCCCTTGTGCGGCTCCTTGCCGAACAATTGCTTGACCACCTCCTGCACCTTCGGCATGCGCGTCATGCCGCCGACCAGAACGACCTCGTTGATCTCGGCCGCGGATAGGCCGGCATCCTTGAGCGCGAGCCGGCACGGCTCGACCGTCTTCTGCACGAGATCGTCGACCAACGCCTCGAACTTGGCGCGGGTGAGCTTCATGGTCAGGTGCTTGGGACCCGACGCATCGGCGGTGATGAACGGCAGATTGATTTCGGTCTGCGTGGTGGAGGAGAGCTCGATCTTTGCCTTCTCCGCGGCTTCCTTGAGCCGCTGCAGCGCGAGCTTGTCGCGGCGCAGATCGATGCCTTGCTCCTTCTGGAATTCGTCGGCGAGATAATTGACGAGGCGCATGTCGAAGTCCTCGCCGCCGAGGAAGGTGTCGCCGTTGGTCGACTTCACCTCGAACACGCCGTCGCCGATTTCCAGAATTGAAATGTCGAAGGTGCCGCCACCGAGGTCATAAACCGCGATGGTGCCGCTCTTCTGCTTGTCGAGGCCGTAGGCCAGCGCGGCCGCGGTCGGCTCATTGATGATGCGCAAGACTTCGAGGCCGGAGATCTTGCCGGCGTCCTTGGTGGCCTGGCGCTGGGCGTCGTTGAAATAGGCGGGCACGGTGATGACGGCCTGCTCGACCTTCTGGCCGAGATAGGCCTCCGCCGTCTCCTTCATCTTCTGCAGCACGAAGGCGGAAATTTGCGAGGGCGAATAGGTCTTGCCTTCGATCTCGACCCAGGCGTCGCCGTTTGAGGCGCGCACGATCTTGTAAGGAACGAGCTTCTTGTCCTTGTCCACCATCGGGTCGTCGTAACGGCGACCGATCAGCCGCTTGACCGCGAAGATGGTGCGCTCCGGGTTGGTCACGGCCTGGCGCTTGGCCGGCTGCCCGACCAGCCGCTCGCCGTCATCGGTGAAGGCCACGATCGAGGGCGTCGTACGCATGCCCTCCGCATTTTCGATAACTTTCGGCGTCTTGCCTTCCATCACGGCGACGCACGAATTGGTGGTGCCGAGGTCGATGCCGATGACCTTGCCCATGTCTCGCTTCCTCTTGTCTGCGGCAGGTCGGCCGGGTCCTTTCGGCACCCGAACGGGAGATTCCGCGAGACCCGCGGAGCCCCCCTCATCCGACCCCCTAAATACACATCAATGCCGCCCCCCGGCGGCGTCTTGGCTCATATAGGAGGGCGGGTTTGCCCCGCAAGACATATGATCACGGATTCGCGAGCCGCGAGGTCATTCCCGTGGCGCTGTCCCGCGAAGTCGAGGCAGTTCGGGACACGGGCCACCTCACTGGGGACGGCGTTCGCCCATGCGCATTTGACAAGGTGCAACGGCGGGAGACGATGACGCCATGACCGCTGCGCGCCCGCTTTCCGGCTTGCGTCTCGTGCCGGCCTATCTCGATCGGCCGTCCCAGGAGGCGCTTTTGGCCGCCCTGCGCGCGGTATTCGCGCGCGCGCCGCTCTACACCCCGCGGATGCCCAACAGCGGCAAGCCGCTCTCCGTGCGCATGACCAATTGCGGGCCGCTCGGCTGGGTCACCGATGAAGCCGGCTATCGCTACCAGCCCCTGCATCCCCACACCGGCCAGCCATGGCCGGCCATGCCGGATCTCGTCATCAATGCCTGGAAGTCACTCGCGGGCTATCCCCACGCCCCCGAAAGCTGTCTCATCAATTATTACGGGGGAGCGGCGAAGATGGGGCTGCATCAGGACCGCGACGAGCTCGACTTCGAGGCGCCCGTGGTTTCGCTCTCGCTCGGCGATACCTGCCTCTTTCGCATTGGGGGGAGCAAGCGCAGCGACCCGACCCGCGCCATGCGCCTCGCCTCCGGTGATGCCGTCGTGCTCGGCGGCGAGGCACGTCTGGCGTTCCACGGCGTCGATCGGATCATAGCGGGCACGTCGACCCTGTTGCCGGAAGGCGGGCGGATCAACCTGACGCTACGGCGGGTGACGCTGCCGCAACAGCGATCAGGCTCAGTCAGAGGACGCGCCGCTGACGTCTGACTTCGACTACTGATCGCCGACCGGCGTAATCCACGCAATCGTCGCTCCACCCGGCGCTTGCATGATCGCGATACGTCCCACGGTGGGAACGTCGAAGGGCTCTCGGATGACTTTTGCGCCGGCGGCTTTTGCCGCCTCAAGCCCTGCGTCGACGTCGTCAACGGCGAGATAGGGCAGCCAATTTTCCGGCACGGCGTCGAAGGCCGGCCCGACCATCGGGAAAATACCGGCAACGGGTTCGTCGTCCATTTTCGCCACCCAATAGGTGCCGTTGGGCATCGGCATGGCATCGAACGTCCAGCCGATCGTGGAACCGTAAAATTCCTTCGCCCGTTCGACGTCGCGCGCCATCAGCTCGTTCCAATAGAAGCTGCCATGCGACCACATTGCCGTTCTCCATGGTTGATCGCGTCATCTTAACGCCGTCCGGACTTAAGGCCGATCACGCCTTTGCGAACGGCGGCGCCGCGTCCGCTGTATTTTCTCCCGTTCGATCGCGGTACTATCACGATCGCCATGATCCTGCGGCTCCTCATCCTGCTCGCGCTTGCGCTTGGCACCTCGCCCGCGCTCGCCGCCGATGCCACCTATCCGCCCGGCTCGCGCATCGGGCTCGCGCCGCCCCCCGGCATGGTGACGAGCAAGAGCTTCTTCGGCTACGAGGACCCCGACAACAGCACCGCCATCATCTTGCTCGCGCTGCCGGCCCAGGCCTACGCCGATCTCGACAAGTCCGTCACCGCCGACGCGCTCAAACGACAAGGCGTGACATTGGAGACGCGCGAGGACGTGCCGCTTGCCGTCGGCAAGGCATTTCTCGTGACGGGGCATCAGGAGGTCGAAAACAACCTCATTCACAAATGGATTCTGGTGGCCGGCTCCTCCGCATTGACCGCGCTGGTCACGGTGCAGATCCCCGACGCAGCGAAAACGCTCTATCCCGACGCTGCGATCCGCGCGGCGCTCGCCACGCTCGCCATCCGCGATACCGTCCCGGTGGACGAACAGCTTGGCCTGCTGCCCTTCAAGGTGGGCGATCTCGCGGGTTTTCGCCTCAGCGGCGTCGTTCCGGGGCGCGCGCTGTTGCTGAGCGACGCCCCCGCCGATGCGCCGGGGCCGCCCGATGCCCGCATGGAGCCCCGCATTTTCGTGGCCATCTCACCCGGCGCGCCCATGCAAGCCGCCGACCGCGACGCATTCGCACGCGACGTCTTCGCCACCGTCCCCAACCTCAGGGATATTCGCATTACCACGTCCGAGCCGTTGCGGATCGGCGGCCAGCAGGGCCATCAGATCCTCGCCGATGCCAGGGACCCGACCGGCACTGCCCCGTTGACGGTGGTGCAGTGGCTGCGCTTCGGCGGCAGCGCCTATTTGCAGATGATCGGGATCGCGCGTGCGGACGCCTGGAAAGACGCCTATCCCCGCTTCCGCTCCGTGCGTGACGGCATCGAGGCGCGTTGAGCGCTTCCGCCCCGGCAGTCCAGACGGCGAGTTGGTATTTCAGCGAGAACCTCGCGGCTCCTGCGCGGCGCCCGCGTTGTCGTTGGCGGGCGGCTCCATCGAACCCTTCGGTCCGCCCTTGGCAACGGCAACCAGCGCCGGCCGCAGGATGCGCTCGCCGATCATGTAGCCGGGCTGTATCACGCGCGCCACGGTGCCCGCGGGCCGCGAGGCATCCGGGAGCTCGAACATCGCCTGATGCAGGTTGGGATCGAATTTTTCGTCCAGCGGCTCGAACTTTTTCACCCCGTGCTTTTCCAGCACGTTCAGCAGCTCGCGCTCGGTGAGCTCGACGCCGTCGAGCAGCGCCTTGGTCCCGGTATCGGCCTTCTCTCGCAGTTCCGCGTCGAGCGCGCCGAGCGCGCGCTCCATATTGTCGGCAACTGCCAGAATATCGCGTGCGAACGAAGCAATGCCGTAGTCGCGGGCATCCGCCACCTGCCGTTCGGTCCGCTTGCGCAAATTTTCCATCTCCGCGAGCGAGCGCAGGAGCTTGTCTTTGTAGTCGGCGGCTTCGCGCGCGAGCGCGACCATGGCATCCTCGTTGGGGGCGGCTGGTGTCTGGCTGATCGATGTCTCGGGCGCGGCCTGATCGGCTCCTTGATCGTTCTGATCGGTCGCGGCGCCCGGTGCGCGAACGGTCCAATCCGGCATGTCGTGTTCCCGTTTGTGGTTCGACCCGCCTCCGATATCAGGGCTGAGGCCCAAAAAATCAAGCCGCAACGGCCATTTGTTGCGGTGATGTCATCCGGCGATGAGCTTGCTCACGACCTTGGCGGTATAATCCACCATGGGAATCACCCGTGCGTAATTGAGCCGCGTCGGGCCGATCACGCCGAGAACGCCGACGATGCGGCCGGTGCCCTCGCGGTAAGGCGCGACGATGGTGGAGGAGCCCGAGAGCGAGAACAGCTTGTTCTCCGAGCCGATGAAGATATGGGCGCCCTCGGCGCGCTCGGCGCGCCCGAGGAGATCGATCACCCCGCGCTTGGTCTCCAGATCATCGAACAGAAGCCGCACCCGCTCGAGATCCTCGAGTGCCTTGAGATCGTCGAGCAGGTGAGCGGCGCCGCGCACGATGAGCTTGCGCTCGTCCGATTCCCCGCCGGACCAGCTCGCGAGTCCGGCTGCGATGATCTTCTGAGTGAGCTGGTCGAGCTCAGCCTGTGCCACCGCGCGCGCTTTCTCGAGCTCGACCTTGGCTTCGGCCAAAGTGCGTCCGCGCACATGGGCGTTGAGGAAATTCGCAGCCTCGGTGAGCGAGGCTGCCGGCAGCCCCATCGGAACGCTGATGATGCGGTTCTCGACCTGTCCATCATCCGCTACCAAGATCACCATCGCGCGCTCGGGCTCGAGCCGAACGAATTCGATATGCTTCAATCGCACGTTCGATTTCGCGGCCAACACCACCCCGGCGGCGCGGGTGAGGCCCGAGAGCATGCCGGAGGCTTCGTTCAGCACGGCGTCGAGGGACTTGCCGGCGGCGGCGACCTTGGCCTCCATCTCGCGCCGGTCGGATTCGCCGAGGTCGCCGATCTCCATCAATGCATCGACGAAGAAGCGCAAGCCGAGCTCGGTCGGCAGCCGCCCCGCCGAGGTGTGCGGGGCATAAATGAGGCCAAGCTGCTCCAGATCCGACATTACGTTGCGCACGGATGCAGGCGACAGCGGGGTCGTGATCAAGCGTGAAATATTGCGCGAGCCCACGGGCTCGCCGGTGGCGAGGTAGCTTTCGACGATCTGTCGGAAAATATCGCGCGAGCGCTCGTTGAGCTGGGCGAGGCTCACCTGCGTCGCGCCGATCGGGACGTCGTGGGACAATAAGCGCTCCATTCAAACGCGAGCAGAATGGTCCATTCCGACTGCACAGTTCAAGCCTGACGGCTTTGCCCGTTCCGCCAGCGCCACATTCGTTCACGCGAGGCGCGCAACCGCTGCTTCGCCTCTTGTCGGTCGCGGCGCGCGCCCCTAAAAGCTTGCCCAATATGCCGAGCAGGAGACCAGCATGCGGCCGAGCCGCCGACAACCCGACGAGCTGCGCGCCATCTCGCTTGAACGCGGCGTGGTAAAATACGCCGAGGGCTCCTGCTTCGTGAAGTTCGGCGATACTCACGTGCTGGTGACGGCGACGCTCGAGGACCGGCTGCCGCCTTGGCTCAAGGGCCAGGCGCGCGGCTGGGTCACGGCCGAATACGGCATGTTGCCGCGCGCCACCTCGGAGCGCACGCGCCGCGAGGCATCCGCCGGCAAGCAGAGCGGGCGCACCATCGAGATCCAGCGGCTGATCGGGCGCAGCCTGCGCGCGGTGCTCGATCTGCCGGCGCTGGGCGAGCGGCAGATCACCATCGATTGCGACGTCATTCAAGCCGACGGCGGAACCCGCACCGCCGCCATCACCGGCGCCTGGGTCGCGTTGCACGATTGCGTCACCTGGATGAAGACCCGCGACATGGTGACGGGGGAGCCGCTGCGCGACCACGTCGCCGCCATCTCCTGCGGCATCTGCCACGGCACGCCGGTGCTGGACCTCGATTACGCCGAAGATTCGGAGGCCGACACCGATGCCAATTTCGTCATGACCGGCGCCGGACGAATCGTCGAGGTGCAAGGCACGGCAGAGAAAGTTCCCTTCACCGAGGAGCAATTCCTCAACCTGCTCGCGCTCGCGCGAAAGGGCGTCATGAAACTCGTCGACTTGCAGAAACTGGCGGTGATGTGAGCGCGCGCGCCGCGACCTCGCCTGCGAGCGACGCCGCGCATCGCCGGCTCGCCGGCCGTCTCGTGATTGCGACGCACAACCCGGGCAAGCTGAGCGAGATGCGCGAGCTCCTCACGCCGTACGGGATCGACGCGGTGTCGGCAGCCGACCTCGGTTTGGTCGAGCCGGTGGAGAGCGGCACGACCTTTAAGGAGAACGCCCGCATCAAGGCGAGCGCGGCGGCGAAGGCGTCAGGCTTGCCGGCCTTCGCCGACGATTCCGGGCTGACGGTCGATGCGCTCGGCGGCGATCCCGGCATCTATTCGGCGCGCTGGGCGGGCCCCGAGAAGGACTTCCGGCGCGCCATGCAGATGGTGGAAGACAAGTTACGCGAGCGCGGCGCGCGTGCGCGCAGCCAACGCACGGCGCATTTCGTGAGCGCGCTCTGCCTCGCCTGGCCCGACGGACACGTCGAGGAATTCGAGGGCACGGTCGAAGGCACCCTGGTGTGGCCGCCGCGCGGCGAGAAGGGTTTCGGCTACGATCCGATGTTTTTGCCCACCGGCCATTCCGGCACCTTCGGCGAGATGACGAACGTGGAGAAACACGGCCTGCCGCCGAGGGGCAAAGGGCTTTCGCACCGCGCGCGCGCGTTTCTCAAGCTTGCGGAGGCTTGTCTTGCAACGCGCTGATCGCAACGACGCTCCGGCGTTCGGCGTCTATGTCCATTGGCCGTTCTGCCTGTCGAAGTGTCCGTACTGCGACTTCAACAGCCATGTGCGCCATGCCGGCGTCGACGAAGCTCGCTTCACGCGCGCCTTTGCCGCCGAGATCGCCGCGACCGCCGCGCGCGTGCCCGCGCGAACCGTCTCGACCGTCTTCTTCGGCGGCGGCACGCCGTCGCTGATGCAGCCCGCAACAGTCGGCGCAATCCTCGATGCCATTGCGCGCCACTGGCCGATCGATCCCGATGTCGAAGTGACGCTCGAAGCCAATCCGACCAGCGTCGAGGCGACGCGCTTTCGCGGATTTCGCGCGGCGGGCGTCAACCGCGTCTCGCTCGGCGTGCAGGCATTGGACGATGGCGCGCTGCACGCGCTTGGGCGGATGCACTCGGCGCGCGAGGCGCTTGATGCGGTCGCGCTCGCGCGCTCGATCTTCGAGCGCTATTCGTTCGATCTGATCTATGCGCGACCGGGCCAGACGCCGCAGATCTGGGCCGCCGAGCTCGAACGCGCCGTGGTCGAGGCAGGCGAGCATCTTTCGCTCTATCAACTCACCATCGAGCAGGACACGCCGTTTGCCACGCTGCGTGCGGCCGGAAAGCTCGTCGTCCCCAACGACGACACCGCCCGCGCGCTCTATGACACGACGCAGGCGATCTGCGCGCGCGCGGGCCTGCCGGCCTATGAGATTTCCAACCACGCGCGGCCCGGCGCCGAATGCCGCCACAACCTCGTCTACTGGCGCACGCAGGAATATGCCGGCATCGGGCCGGGCGCCCACGGCCGGCTCGAGGTCGCGGGCGTGCGCCACGCCACTGCGACCGAGAAGCGGCCGGAGAGCTGGCTGATGCGGGTGGAATCGATCGGGCACGGCGTCGTGAGCGAGGAGGCGCTCACGCGCGAGCAAGTGGCGGACGAGTTTCTGCTCATGGGATTGCGCCTAGCCGAGGGCATCGATCCCGCGCGCTACGCGCGCCTTGCCGGTCGGCCGCTCGATCCGCGCCGCATCGCCCTCCTGCGCGAGCAGGGCGCCATCGAGACCACGGCGAACGGCATGTTGCGCCTGACGCTCGCCGGCTTTCCCGTGCTCGACGCCGTGGTCGCCGATCTCGCGGCGTGAGGATGGTTACGTCGCCGAGCCCCCGAAACCCTTCGGCGGCGCGCTGATGATCTGGCCGCCGGTCGGCGAGACCCGCAGCACGGCGAGCCCGCGCTGGTTGGTGCCATCGGGACGGAAGCGAAACAGCCCGTCGATGCCCGTGAAGCCCGAGGAACCGGTCAGAACCTCGTCCGAGAAGCGCTGCTTGCCCTGGGTCTTGACCAGCGCCGCGACCAGCGCGACGGCGTCGTAGGCGAGCGAGGAGGTGCGCACGGGATCGCGGCCGTAGCGGCTGCGGTAGCGGGCGGAGAAATTGCGAAAGCCCGTCGAATCCGGCCCCGCATACCACGCGCCGTCGAGCGCTGGATTGGAGAAGATTTGTGCGTCTTCCCACAAGCCGGTCCCGAGCAGCTGCACGCGTTTGGTGTCGATGCCGTTGGCGGTGAGCGCCTGCACCACCACGGACACGGCGTCGGCCCCGTCCGGGATGAAGATCGCGTCGGCGCCGCTCGCCGCCTGCGCGACGTTGCGCACCGGTCCCTGCATCTGCGCCTTGTCGAGCGGATAACGCTCGAGCGCGACGACGCGGCCGCCGCCGCGCCCCACCGCCTGCTTGAACGCCGCTTCCGCCACGCTGCCGTAGGCATTGTCCGGAACGAGCGCCGCGAACGACCGCCGGCCCTGGCTCGCGGCATAGCCGATGATGCGATCGACATCGGACTCCGGCAGAAAGCTCAGGAGATAGATGCCGCGCGCCGCCACATTGGCGTCGGTCGAGAACGCGATCACCGGCACGCCGCGCGCGCGCGCGGCCCGTCCCACCGGCCCGACGGTGAGCGCAAACAGCGGACCCAAAATGATCTCGGCGCCTTCGTCGAGCGCCTGCTGCGCCGCCTGCTGCGCCCCGGGCGCGCCGCCGCCGTCGTCTTTCACCAGGAGCTGGAGATCGGGATTATTGAATTCCGCGAGCGCCATCTCGGCGGCGTTGCGCATGGATTGGGCGGCGACCGCCGCGTTGCCGCTGGCGGACAATGGCAGGATCAGACCGGCCTTGACCTTGCCTTCGCCGATATGGCCTGCGGGCTGCGACGGCGCGCCCGGCGAGGAGCCCAAATCGGGAAGATTCCCCGAGCAGCCCGCCAGCACGACGATGGATGCGAGCGCGGCCCACCGCGGGGAAAAAGCGGGCATCGGCCGCGCGCCCCGGGACTTAAGTCCTGCGAACATGGGGAGCGGTCTCCTCGACGACGACCGATAATGTCGACGCCAGCCGCCGCCGGCAATCGGCATTTTGTCGGCGAATCGTTAACCGAATGAAAAGGATAATGATTTTTTACGCCGCCCATGACGGGGCACGAGCGCGCCGCTAGAGTAAGGCGCATGAGGACGACCGCACCCGCCGCCGCAACCGCCCGCGCGCTCCGCGACCGCGCCGCTCGCCCTTACGTCCTCAACGGCCACGCGACCAGCGCGCCGCCGCTTCCGGGCGGCCTCTATCTGGTCGCCACCCCGATCGGCAATTTGCGCGACATCACGGTGCGGGCGCTCGAGGTGCTCGCCGCCGCCGACCTCATCGCATGCGAGGACACGCGCGTCACCCGCAAGCTTCTCGACCATTATGGCATCACCACCCCGCTCGCCCCCTATCACGACCACAACGCCGCCGAGGCGCGCCCGAAGCTCATCGCCCGGCTCGCCGAGGGCGCCGCGATCGCGCTGGTCTCGGATGCTGGAACGCCGCTCGTGTCCGACCCCGGTTACAAGCTCGTGCGCGACGCGCGCGCGGCGGGCGCGAGCGTGACGACATTGCCGGGCGCCTCGGCGGTGCTCGCAGCGCTTACGCTGAGTGGGCTTCCCACCGACCGGTTCTTGTTCGAGGGATTCTTGCCGGCGAAGGAAGGCGCGCGGCGCGCGCGCATCAACGAGCTCAAACGC
>JAFAHL010000448.1 GCA_019237215.1 Hyphomicrobiales bacterium
CAATACCTCCCGCCGCTACGTCACGCTGCATCCGGGAAGCCCGGATGCGGCCTACGCGCAATTCCTGATCGGGTCGTCCTATTTCGATCAGATGCCCGAAATCTCGCGCGACCAGGAGCGCACCGACAAGGCGGTCCAAGCGCTCGAAGAGGTGGTCCGCAAATATCCCGAGTCTGAATATGCCGTCGCCGCCAAGCGCAAGATCGAGATTGCGCGCGACCAGTTGGCCGGCAAGGAAATGGATATTGGGCGTGCACTGCAAAACGCGCACAATTACGTCGGCGCCATCAATCGCTTCAAGGTGGTGGTGACGCGCTACCAGAGAACGCGTCACGTCGAGGAAGCCCTTCTGCGGCTCACCGAGGTCTATATGGCGCTCGGGATCGTCGAGGAGGCGCAGACTTCGGCCGCCGTGCTCGGCCACAACTTCCCCGAAAGCCGCTGGTACAAGGACGCTTATGCGCTGATGCAGTCGCGGGGCGTTGAGCCCAACGAGAGCAAAGGCTCCTGGATCAGCCAGGCATTCGCGCAATTGAAATTCTAGATCATCGCGTCGAAGTCGCTTCCCCCCTATCGCCCGTGTCCGGGCTTGACACTGCAAGTCTGCTCCACCCAACTGGCGGCGCCTGCGGTGCGCAGTTCGGGGCGAGCCCGAGTTCCGCTGCGGTAACGATGCAACGCCCGAACGCAGGTTCCGTCCTTGCTTTGCGGGCGGGCGGCGACTGGTAGCCCGTAAGCTTCCGCGTCCGCTGCCCAGCGAAAGGCGAGGACAGTTGTCATGCTGGCCCGGCTCTCGATTCGCGACATCGTCCTCATCGATCGACTCGATATCGAGTTCGTCTCCGGTCTGTCCGTGCTCACGGGGGAGACCGGCGCCGGCAAGTCCATTCTGCTCGATGCCTTCGCCCTTGCGCTTGGCGCGCGCGGCGACGTCGCGCTGGTGCGCCAGGGTGCGGAGCAGGGCCAGGTGACTGCGGCCTTCGAGCTGCCCCCTGGCCATCCGGTGCGCGCGCTCATGGCCGAAAACGACATCCCGGCCGAAGACGAGCTGATTCTGCGTCGTGTGCAGTTTGCCGACGGCCGCACCCGTGCCTTCGTCAATGACCAGCCGCTGAGCGCACAGGCGCTGAAAGCGCTGGGCATGGCGCTGGTCGAGATCCACGGCCAGCATGACGAGCGTGCGCTGGTGGATACCGCGGCGCACCGCCGCCTGCTCGACGCCTTTGGAGCCCTCGACGGCAAGGCCGCGGAGGTCGAGCGGCTGTGGAATGAGCGCCGTGCGCGGGCGGGCGCGGTGGCGGCCCATCGCGCCGAGGTCGAGCGGGCGCAGCGCGAGGCCGATTTTCTCCGCCACGCGGTCGAGGAACTCACGCGGCTTGCTCCCGAGCCGTCGGAAGAAACCATGCTCGCCGACAAGCGCGCCGTCATGATGCAGGCGGAGAAGGTTGCCGGCGACCTGCGTGATGCGCGTGAGGCGGTGGCCGGCGCGCAATCCCCCGTGCCGATGCTGTCGGCCACGGTGCGGCGGCTGGAGCGCCGTGCGGCGCAGGCTCCGGCGCTGATCGAGCCGGCGGTGAAGGCGCTCGATGCCGCGCTCACCGCGCTCGACGACGCGCGCGCGCATCTCGATGCCGCGCTGCGGCAGGCCGACCAGGATCCGGGTGAACTCGAGCGGATCGAGGAACGTTTGTTCGCGCTGCGGGCGGCGGCTCGCAAATACAATGTTCCGGTCGATGGGCTCAATGCGCTTGCCGCGCGCTACGCCGCCGACCTCGACCTCATCGACGCAGGTGCCGAGCGCCTCACCGCGCTCGAAGCCGCCGCGCGCGCCGCCGACGCGCACTACCGTGAAGCCGCCGCCGCGCTGTCGCGCGATCGCAAAACAGCAGCCGCAAGCCTCGACCGCGCCGTCAATGACGAGCTCAAGCCGCTCAAGCTCGAGCGCGCGAAATTCTTAACCGAGATCGCCACCCAGCCGGAGGAGGGAGGGCCGCACGGCATCGACCGGATCGAGTTCTGGGTGCAGACTAACCCGGGCACCCGGCCGGGTCCGCTGATGAAGGTCGCTTCCGGCGGCGAGCTCGCGCGCTTCCTGTTGGCGCTCAAAGTGGTGCTGGCCGACCGCGGCTCGGCGTCGACGCTCATCTTCGACGAGGTGGACACCGGCGCCGGCGGGGCGGTGGCGGACGCCATCGGCGTGCGGCTGGCGCGGCTCGGCCGCCGCGCGCAGGTGATCGCAGTGACGCACGCGCCACAGGTGGCCGCGCGCGCGGACCGGCACTATCTCATCAGCAAGGGCGCGCTCGACAAAGGCAAGCGCGTCGCCACCCGCGTGGCCGAAGTCGCCGCCGACAAACGCCGCGAGGAGATCGCGCGCATGCTCGCGGGCGCCGAAATCACTGCGGAGGCCCGCGCGGCCGCCGAGCGCCTGATCAAGGCAGCGGGATAGCAACGCCGCCTGCGGCGCGTTTCGGAATGACGCAGATTATGAGCTTGCAAACTGGCAAAATCCCTGTCGCCGATCTCACCGACGCGCAGGCCAAGGCCGAGCTCAAACGGCTCGCCGCCGAGATCGGCGCCCATGACAAGCGCTACTACCAGGAAGACGCGCCGACGGTTTCGGACGCGGCCTACGACGCGCTGCGCCGACGCAACGAGGAGATCGAGGCGCGCTTTCCCGAACTGGTGCGCGAGGATTCGCCTTCGCGCCGCGTCGGCGCGCAGCCTTCGCAAAAATTCGCCAAGGTCCGCCACAGCGTGGCAATGCTGTCGCTGGGTAATGCATTTTCCGACGCCGAGGTGGCCGAATTCGCAGAGCGGGTACGCCGGTTTCTGCGCCTGGCGCAAGACGAGAAAGTGACTTTCACCGCCGAGCCGAAGATCGACGGCCTGTCCTGCACGTTACGCTACGAGGGCGGCCGTCTAGTTCGCGGCGCGACGCGCGGCGACGGTACCGAAGGCGAGGATGTGACCCCAAACGTGAGAACGCTCGCCGACATCCCGGATGAGCTGCGCGGCAAAGGGGTGCCCGACGTCTGCGAAGTGCGGGGCGAGGTCTACATGACCAAATCCGCCTTTCTGACGCTGAACGAGCGGCAGAAGGCGGCCGGCAAGCAGATTTTCGCCAATCCGCGCAACTCGGCGGCGGGCTCGCTGCGCCAGCTCGATCCGGCGATCACCGCTGCCCGGCCGCTCGGCTTCTTCGCCTATAGCTGGGGGGAAATGAGCGCGATGCCGGCGCAAACTCAATCCGGCATGGTCAAATGGTTTGCCGCCCGCGGCTTCAAGACCAACCCGTTGATGCAAATATGCGACTCGATCGATGGGATGCTCGCGTTCCACCACGAAATCGAGGCACAGCGCGCGACGCTCGACTATGACATCGACGGGGTGGTCTACAAAGTCGACCGCCTCGATTGGCAGCAGCGGCTCGGGTTCGTCTCGCGCAATCCGCGTTGGGCGATTGCGCACAAGTTTCCGGCCGAGAAGGCAACGACCGTGGTCAGGGCGATCGATATCCACGTCGGCCGCACCGGCGCGCTCACGCCCATTGCGCGGCTGGAGCCGGTGACCGTCGGCGGCGTCGTGGTGTCCAACGCGACGCTGCACAACGCGGACGAGATCGAACGCCTCGGCGTGCGCATCGGCGACACGGTGACAATCCAGCGCGCCGGCGACGTCATTCCGCAGGTCTTGGGCGTGGTGCTGGAGAAGCGCCCGAAATCGTCGAAGCCTTACAAGTTTCCCAGCCGCTGCCCATGTTCGCTTCACACTCCGGTCATGCGCGATACGACCGCGACCGGCGAGGAAGGGGCGGTCACGCGCTGCACCGGCGAGTTCGCCTGCCCGTCGCAGAAAGTCGAGCATCTGAAGCATTTCGTCTC
>JAFAHL010000541.1 GCA_019237215.1 Hyphomicrobiales bacterium
TACTGGATGTAGCGCGTATAGTCGATCTTGAACAGGCCGGGATCGGGCCGCTTGCTGTTGTCGAGGTTGGAAACGGCAACCGTGGTGTCGTAGCCCTGCGGGTCGGTGATCGTCCACTGCTTCAACTTGAAATCCTTGGCGCCGACCATCATCACCAACCGGCTGGTGCCGATGAGCGGTTGCGTCTCTTCGATGGTAACGGTCACGAACGTGTCGTCGGCACGCACGCCCACCACGTTCGTCTCCCGCAGGAGGTCGACACGCTCGGAGAGAAGAAAGCGCAGCGGCGTCTGCGAGAGCGGATAAAGATCCTGCGTGGCCAGCTTGCGGTCGCGCACCACGACCGATTGTCCATCGGCGACGATCTCGATTCGACTCGGCTGCTCGTATTCGAAGCGAACCTTGCCGGGCTTCTGGATGTAGAATTCGCCCTTGACGCGGCTGCCGTCGGGACCGATCTGGACAAAATCGCCGACCAATTGCTGCATGCTGGAGAGGTAGGCGCTGACCTTGTCGACCTGCGCGCGCTGGGCGGAGTTGAAACCGGTGGTGGTCGACGACGGTGTTGCAGAGGCTTCGGGCTCGCGCTCGAGATGGAACAGCGATTTCAGCCCGGATGCGCCCGCTTGCGCCGTCGTGCCGGTTTTGGTCGAGGACGCCACGCCTTCCTTCGGGAGCGGCGCGGGCGTCGGCAATGGAATGGGCTCGGCACTCGCCGAAGTGAGCGCGACCATGCCCAGCGCGGCGCCAACCAACAATCCCCGGCCCAACAATCCCCGGCCGATGCCAGCCATGGTCCCTCTCCCAGCGTCCCCTCCGGTCGGTAGCCGCCCCGTGTGGCGAGAAGACGACGAAGTTTGGCAAAAAGCTGCTTAACAGCCGCTTACGGGGTTCTCAATAACGTTCGGCATCCTCTTCGCCGACCAGGATCTCGCGCTTTCCCGCATGGTTGGCTTGCCCGACGACGCCTTCCTTCTCCATGCGCTCCATCAGCGACGCCGCCCGGTTGTAGCCGATCTGCAACCGGCGCTGGATGTAGCTGGTCGAAGCCTTGCGGTCGCGCATGACGACCTGCACCGCCTGCTGGTAGAGGTCGCCGCCTTCGGGCTGGCCCATGCTGGTCGCGTCGAAGACCGCATCGCCGTCCTCGTCCTCGTCGTCCGCCGCGGTGACGGCCTCGAGGTATTGCGGCGTGCCTTGCGATTTGAGATGGCGCACGACCTTCTCGACCTCCTCGTCCGAGCAAAACGGTCCGTGCACGCGGCTGATGCGTCCGCCGCCGGCCATGTAGAGCATGTCGCCCTGCCCGAGCAGCTGCTCGGCGCCCTGCTCGCCCAGAATGGTGCGGCTGTCGATCTTGGAGGTGACCTGGAACGAGATGCGGGTCGGAAAATTGGCCTTGATCGTGCCGGTGATGACGTCGACCGACGGCCGCTGTGTGGCCAGGATCACGTGCAGACCCGCCGCGCGCGCCATCTGGGCGAGGCGCTGCACCGCGCCCTCGATGTCCTTGCCGGCAACCATCATCAAATCCGCCATCTCGTCGACGATGACGACGATGAAGGGTAGCGGCTCGAGGTCGAGCTCCTCGTTCTCGTAGATCGCTTCCCCGCTCTGCTTGTCGTAACCGGTATGGACGGTGCGGGTGAGCTTCTCGCCTTTCGCCTTGGCCTCTGCCACGCGCGCGTTATAGCCGTCGATGTTGCGCACGCCGAGCTTCGACATCTTCTTGTAGCGCTCTTCCATCTCGCGCACCGCCCATTTGAGCGCGACCACGGCTTTCTTGGGATCGGTGACCACCGGCGTGAGCAGGTGCGGGATGCCGTCGTAGACCGAAAGCTCGAGCATTTTCGGGTCGACCATGATCAGCCGGCATTGCTCCGGCCGCAGCCGGTAGAGCAGGCTCAAGATCATGGTGTTGATGGCGACCGACTTGCCGGAGCCGGTGGTGCCGGCGATCAATAGGTGCGGCATGCGCGCGAGATCGACGATCACGGGCTCGCCGCCGATGGTCTTGCCCAGGCAGAGCGGCAATTTCGCGCTGCTGTCGATATAGTCGCGGCTGGCGAGCTGCTCGCGCAGATAGACCTTCTCGCGGGTCGGGTTGGGCAGCTCGATGCCGATCACGTTGCGCCCCGCGACCACGGCGACGCGCGCCGAGAGCGCGCTCATGGAGCGGGCGATATCGTCGGCGATGCCGATCACGCGCGAGGACTTAATGCCCGGCGCCGGCTCGAGCTCGTAAAGCGTGACGACCGGGCCCGGCCGGGCGTTGATGATCTCGCCGCGCACGCCGAAGTCGGCGAGCACGCCTTCGAGCGCGGTCGCGTTGGTCTGTAGCGCGTCGGCGCTGAGCATGGCGCGCCCGATCGCTTTGGGCGCAGCCAGCAGTTCGAGCGCGGGCAGCACATAGCCGCCGCTCGGCGATCTGCGTGGCGCGCGCGGCGTCGCTTTCGGCTTGCGCGCCGCTTGCGGGGTGTCCTCATCGTCCGCCTCTGGAGCGAGCGCTGGCTGCAGCGTGGTACGGGCAGCCGCATCGAACCGCGGTTCGAGGCGGGCGTGCTGCGGCGGCGTCTCCGCGCGCGCCGGTGCGCGCGCCGAAGGGCGGCGCTTGAGCGCCCGCGCGAGCCGCGCTTTGAGGCTGAGAAAGCCGTGCGTGATCCAGCCCAGTGGAATCCATCCGCGCGCTTCATCCTCTTCGAACGGAACGTCCGCATCGTCGCCTTGCGCGCGCCATCCAAAGCCCGCGGCGACCGCGAAGCACAGCAGCATTCCTGCGCCGGACGCGACCGCGACCGCGATGCGCGCCGACCCCGCGAGCGTTCCGCCGGAAAGCGCCGCCGGCAGCCGCAGCATCCAGTCTCCGATCACGCCGCCGAGTCCGACGGGCAGCGGCCAGGCGCTGCTGCGCGGCAACGCGGCGGCGCAGCCGGCGGTGAGCAGCACGCCCAGCAGCCAGAACAGCAGGCGCACGCGCTCGCGCCGTATCGGCCGGTGGGTGACGAGGCGCCAGCCCCAAATGGCGATCGGCAGGATGAAGCCGAGCGCGGCGAGGCCGAAGAGCTGCGTCAGCAGATCGGCGACAATGGCGCCGGGCACGCCGAGAATGTTGCGCACCGGCGCATTCGTGGCATGGCTGAGGGAAGGGTCCTGCACCGACCAGGTCGCGAGCGCGAGCGCAACGAGCGTCGCAAGCCCGATCAGGGTGAGGCCGCCGAGTTCGCGCAGGCGTCGACGTAGACCTTCGCGCATGGCGTCGGAGAGGAAGCTCAGACTGTCGAGGCCGCGGTCGATGGCCGGCATGATCTCCCTCAGCCGAGCACCGCGACGAGGCGGTGCAGCGCCTGTGCCGTCGTGTCCTGGTCCTGCACCATGGCGACGCGGATGTAGCCGCGCCCGGGATTCGAGCCGTCGGCTTGGTCGCGCGCGAGATAGCGGCCCGGCACGACGCGCAGCCCCGCCTCGCGCCACAGCCGCAGCGCCACCGCTTCGTCGCCGCCCTGCGCGGAGACGTCGAGCCACAGAAAGAATCCGCCGGCCGGCCGCCGGTAACCGTAGCGGTCGCCGATGATCTGGTCGGCGAGATCGAATTTTTGCCCGTAGAGCCGGCGATTTTCTTCGACATGCGTCTCGTCGCCATAGGCGGCGATGGCCACGCGCTGCGCCGGCATCGGCACTTGCGGCGCCGAGACGTTGCGCAGCTCCAAGAAGCGCGCGAGGAATTGGCGGTCGCCGGCGGCAAAGCCGATACGCAGGCCCGGCAGGTTCGAGCGCTTGGACAGCGACTGGAACTCGACCACGTTGGCAAAATCGGGACCCGCCGCTTCGAGCATGCCGGCGGGCGCGCGCCGGGTGTAGATCTCGGAATAGCATTCGTCGCTGAACACCAGGAAACCGAACCGCCGGGCAAGCGCGACCACGCGTGTGAGATAGCCGAGATCGGCAACCGCGCCCTGCGGGTTGGCGGGCGAGGCGATGAAGAAAGCAACCGTGCGCGCGAGCAGCTCTTCGGAGAGCGCGTCGAGATCGGGAAGAAAGCCGGTCGCGGCGGTCGCCGGCAAATAGACCGGCTCGCAATTCGCCGCCACCGCGCCCGCGGCATAGGCGGCGTAGAAGGGATTGGGAATGAGCATCGCTGGGCGGCCGCGGCGGCCGCCGACCGAGCGTGCCGCCGCGATGGCGGCGAGAAACAGCCCCTCGCGCGAGCCATTCAGCACAAGGA
>JAFAHL010000644.1 GCA_019237215.1 Hyphomicrobiales bacterium
GGCAACCGCGACCTCCTCGATCAGCGGCTCGCCGCGCAGCTTTCCGGCGATCGCCTCGGCCAGCTCGCGCGGCTTCTTGCCGGCGGGCTTCGCGAGCACCATCGCGGCGTTGGTCGCCATGTCGCCGTGCGCGGCTTCGCGCGGCGGCTCGACCAGGATGCGCGACAGGTCGAGCCCGCCGGGCAGCCCGCCTTCGGCCGCGAGCGCAGCAACCGCCGCATGAACGCGCGCGAGAACCGCGGCGAAGATGTTGTTTGCTGACGCGTTCATGTCTTTTTGCTGCAGCATGAAAGGCCGCGGGCCCTAGACCAATTCCGCAGTCGAGTCAAAGTGCCGCGCGTGCTCTATCAGCGCGTAGCGGTCGGTCATGCCGGCGATGAAGTCGGCGACGCGGCGGCCGCGCGCGTCGAGATCGGCGCCGACGTCGTGCGCCCATTCCGCCGGCATGTCGGCGGGCTTCGCCATGAAATGCCGGAACAGGTCGGCGACGATGCCCTGCGCCTTTTCCATGATGCCCATGACGCGCGGATGCCGGTACATGCGGGGGAACAGAAACTCTTTGATCGCGCCGTCGACCTCCTGCATGGCCGGCGAGAACCCGACGAGCACGCGGCCGGCAAGGCGCACGTCATCGGCCGAGCGCGGTGCCGCCGCCGCAAACCGCCGGTCGGACTCGGCAACTACGTCCTCGATCATGCGTCCGATCAGCCGGCGGATCAGCTCATGCACCAGGCGGGCGGGATCGAGATTATCGAATTGCGCTCGGATATCGGCGAGGGTCTCGCCCACGGCCGGCAGGCCGCCGAGATCGCCGAGCGAGAACAGTTCCGCGCGCAGCCCATCATCGATGTCGTGGGCGTTATAGGCGATGTCGTCGGCGATCGCGGCGGCTTGCGCCTCGGCGCTGGCGTGGCTCCACAGCATGAGGTCGGCGCGCGCGGCGTCGAGCGGGAGCGCGGCCGGAAGTCCGCGCGCTTGATACTTGCCGACCGGCCGCTGCGCGCGATCGATAAGCGGGCCGTTGTGCTTGATCAGCCCCTCCAGGGTCTCCCAGGTCAGGTTGAGGCCGTCGAACTGCGGATAGCGCCGCTCGATCAAGGTGACGACGCGCAGGGTCTGGGCGTTGTGGTCGAAGCCGCCGTGATCGGCGAGGCATTCGTCGAGGGCGCGCTCCCCGGCGTGCCCGAACGGCGGGTGGCCGAGGTCGTGCGCCAGCGCCAGGGCTTCTGCCAGATCCTCGTCGAGCCCGAGCGAGCGCGCGAGCGAGCGCGCGATCTGCGTAACCTCGAGCGTATGGGTCAAACGGGTGCGAAAGTGGTCGCCTTCGTGAAAGACGAAGACCTGGGTCTTGTGCGCGAGCCGCCGGAAGGCGGTCGCATGGATGATGCGGTCGCAATCGCGGCGGAAGGCGTTGCGGGTCGCGCTCACCGGCTCCGGGTAGAGCCGGCCGCGGCTCCTGCCCGGAGCGGACGCATAGGGGGCGCGCGCAAGCGCCGCTTCAACCGCCATGCCCGACCGCCAATTGACCAAAGCCCCGCGCGCACTTAACTATCGGTCAGGCCCGCTGGCAATCATTGGTATGCGGATGGACGAGATTACGCTCACCGAACGGGCGGCGCGCCGGATCGGCGAGATTTTACGGCGCGAGCCGCCAGGCACCATGCTGCGCGTGAGCGTGGAGGGCGGCGGCTGCTCCGGTTTCCAATACAAGTTCGACATGGACCGTGCCCAGGCTGCCGATGATCTGGTGATCCGGCGCGCCGGCGCGACGGTGCTGATCGATCAGGTTTCGGTCGGCTATCTGGCCGGTTCCGAGATCGATTTCGTCGATGACCTGATCGGCGCCTCGTTTCGCATCAACAACCCGCAGGCGACGGCGTCCTGCGGTTGCGGGACCAGCTTCTCGCTCTGATCATTGCGTTGGCTTTAGTCCCGCCGCCCTGGCGAGCGCACCGGTCGTGCCGATTTCCGCCCGTACATGCGCATCGAACTCGGCCGGCGTCAGCGGCATCGGCTCCATGCCCAGCGTTTCCAAACGCTCCTTGACGTTCGGGGATTGCATCGTCTTCACCGCTTCGCGGTAGAATTTCTCGATGAGATCGCGCGGCGTCTTCGCCGGCATGAACACGCCAATCCAGAACGGATAATCGGAATTGGGAAATAGCTCGAGCACGCTCGGCACGTCGGGCAACAGCGCGGCACGTTTCGGGCTGCTCACTGCTAGTGCCAGGAGCTTGCCATCGCGAACCAGCTGGAGCGCCGTGCCAAGCGGACAGAAGTAGAACTCGGCCCGTCCGGATAGCACCTCGGTGAGCGCCTCGGCACCGCCTCGAAATGGAATATGCACGGCATCAAAGCCGGCAGCCATGCGAAAGCGCTCCGCGCTCAAATGGGTGGCGGTCCCCACGCCGGCGGAGGCGAAATTGAAGGAGCCGGGACTGGCCTTGGCTGCGGCGACCAGATCGTGCGCCGTCTTGAAGCCCTTCGATGGCGAGACCACCAACACATTCGGGCTGCTTCCGAGCGAGACCACCGCCGAAAAATCGGCGGCGGTATCGTACGACGCATTCGGATAAACCGTGGGCACCAAGGTATGTGCCGAGGAGGTGGCTAGCAGCGTATAGCCGTCAGGCTCCGCCTTGGCGACCATGCCGCCAGCGATCGTCGTTCCACCGCCGCCGCGGTTCTCGACCACGATCGGTTGCCCGAGCTGCGCCGACAGCGGCTCGAAGACGACGCGCGGGACGACATCGGTCGCGCTGCCGGCGGCAAAAGCGATGATCGCGTGGATCGGCTTGCTCGGCCAAGTCTGTGCGACCGCCTCGCTGCCCCAACCGAGCAGCAAAGCCGAGATCACGAGCAACCAGCGCGGCATGCAGCATTCCCTCCTCGTCTGCCCATGGCAGGAAGGAAGCAAAGTCCGCGCCGCCGGAGAAGGACCAGGGTCTCTGTGCAAAATCACTCCGCCGCGATTACGGTCGGGGCGCTCGGCGTGTTCCGGCACCTCGCGCGGCTGCGGCTCGAGCCGGTACTTGAGCATGCGGTCGATGCGCTCGAGATAGATTATAGACAACCGGCGTGATGGAAAGCATCGGCAGCTGCTTACCGCCGCAAAAACGGCGTAACCAACAGCTGCCGTTTCCCGAGGCTGCCTCATGCCGAGTTGAAATCGCAGCGCCTCACACCCATCTTCGCCCCTCGATGCGCATCGCCACCTGGAACGTCAATTCCATCAAGCAGAGGGTCGACAACTTGACCGCCTGGCTCTCCGAGCGGCGGCCCGACATCGTCTGCCTACAAGAGACCAAATGCGTGGACGATGCCTTCCCACGCGAGCCCTTCGAGGCGCTCGGCTACAATGTCGCAGTGCACGGGCAGAAGACCTTCAACGGCGTCGCGCTGCTGTCCAAATTTCCCCTCGAGGACGTAACGGCGCGGCTCCCTGGCGACGAGGCCGACAGTCACGCCAGATTCATGGAAGCGGCGGTATCGACCGCGCAGGGGGCGCTGCGTGTCGCGTCCGTCTACCTACCCAACGGCAACCCGCCGGACACCGATAAATATTCCTACAAAATCAGCTGGATGGACCGACTTGTTCACTACGCGCGCGAACGGCTGCAGCTGGAAGAGCCGCTCGTCCTTGGTGGGGACTTCAACGTCATTCCAACCGAGCTCGACGCCCGCCACCCCGACCGCTGGCGCGCAGACGCGCTGTTCCTGCCGCGCACGCGGCAGAAATTCCGCGCCCTTTACCATCTCGGCTTGACCGACGCGATCCGGGCCGCAAGCGAGGGGCCGGGCCCTTACACGTTCTGGGACTACCAGGCCGGCGCCTGGCAGAAGAACGAGGGCATTCGCATCGATCACTTGCTGCTGTCGCCGCAGGCCGCCGATCGGCTGATCGCCGCTGGAGTCGACAAGCACGTGCGCGGCTGGGAAAAGCCGTCAGATCACGTTCCGGTCTGGGCCGACCTCGAACTCAGTGCTTGAAGAAGCTGTCGAGGATATTCCACGGCAGCTTGTAGTTCACCCCGACGCGAACGATGTGGTCGTCGAGGTGCAGACGCTGATTGCTCGGAAATGCCGGGCCCGCCGTCGGGGTGAAATAGGATTTGTCCTGCAATCCCACGTAGAGATATTCAACCTTCGCCGACCAGTCCTGACTGAGCTTGACCTCGACGCCGCCGCCCGCGGTCCAGCCCCAATGCCACTGCTGGTCCGAGATGGTGCCGAGGGGAGCGACGATGCTGTTCGCGACGTTGGCGAGCGCGCCGCCGGCGGTGGCGTAGACAAGCCAGTTATCCCGCGCGTAGCCGACGCGACCGCGGAAGGTCGAAAGCCACTGTTCCTTGACCTCGTTGCTGAAGGCGGCGCTGGGTGGAAATTCGAGCGCGCTCGCCTTCTTGTTCGCGGCCGAGATGTCGCCCTCGAAACCCAGCAGCCAATTGCCGTTCTGGAGATTGAAGCCTGAGGTCAGACCGATGATCCCGCCGCTTGAATTGGCGCGCGGTGCTTGGTCGGCGCCAGTCGTATTGTTGCGCAGCAGCGCGCTACCCCACGCCCCACCGCCTGCTATGCCCACGTAGGAGCCTGCCCAGCTCGCAGCGGCTGGGGGTGCTTTGTAGATCGGCGCAATACTGAGGTCAGCAGCGAACGCCGGCGCCAGCATCGCCGACGCCAGAACCAATGCTAACGCCGCCGTGCTTGCGCACAGCGATTTCTTCATTCTTAGCCTCAACTAGACGCTTCCCGCATTGGCACGAACAGATACGCGCGCCCCCAACGGCGGTCCATCAGCTTGCAGGTTTCAAAAGCAGATTTCCGGAAAGTGTGGCACGAGCGCCACAGCTTCTCATTCCCGGCGATTTTTCAGCCAATCTTCCAAGTACTTGCGCGCCATTGCTCGCTCGCTTTCATTGGCCTGGGCGAGCGCGTTCGCGTACATGTCGGTGATCCAGGCCTCATCCGGCCTGGCGGCGTCCTTGGCGACGATCAGCCAGAACAGTCCGAGCGCGGCTTGGCGTGAAACGTCCTCGCCCTTGAACAGCATGCTGCCGAGCAGAGCCTGCGCCCGGTGATCGCCCTTGTTGGCAGACAGCCGCAACCACCGCGCCGCCTGGATGGCGTCCTTCGGCGCGCCTTTTCCGACGAGGTAGAGCTGCCCGAGGTAATACTGGGCTTCGGGGTCGGCGAAATACGAGGCGGCGTAGCGGAACATTTCGCGCGCGACATTGGGATCGGCCTTGAGCGTTCCGGGGATGCCGTCGAGATGATAAAGTCCCAGCGTCACGAAGGCGTTGGCCACGAACCGCGCGTTGGGGGCGCTGGCGCTGTCGTCGCCGTGCATGGTGGTGAGGCGGCGGAAATACTCGTAGGCGCGCGCCTTGTCTGCTTTGACGCCATCGCCGTCCGCGTACATACGGCCGAGCTTCCAGATGGCGCCGGGAACGCCCTGCTCGGCGGCGTATTCGAGTTCCATCACGGCCTGCTCGGTCTTGCCTTGGCGCAGCGCCTGCGTGCCCGAACGGAACGCCTCCTGCGGCGTGGGCGGCATGGCCGAGCGCGGCGGCAACGTGAGCGGGGCGACCGCCGGCGCGGTCGGCACCGCCGCGAGCGGCGTTGCGCCACCGAGCGAAGGGCTCCCCGCCGCCGGGCTGGGAGTGGCATCCGGCAACGCCGCTGCGGCCCCTTCGGGCGCGCGCGTGCCGTCGAAGCTTATGGCCGGCGATAGGGCGATGCCGACCACGGCAATGCCAAGCAAGGCGATGCTCGCGATGACGTTAGATGTCCGCATAGCACGCCCTCTCGGCCGCCCCGCCGGGATGGGTCACCGCGCCGTCGCGCGCGGACCCCACCTGCTGGGCGTATTTCCACAAATATCCTGAGGTGAATACGGGTCGTCGCGGCTTCCACGCCTTGGCCCGCGCCTCAAGCTCGGCCTTGCTGAGCCTGACCTCGAGCGTGCCTTTCACCGCGTCCATGGCGATGATGTCGCCGTCGCGCACGAGCGCGATCGGGCCGCCGACTGCGGCTTCCGGACCCACATGACCGATGCAGAAACCGCGCGTCGCGCCGGAGAAGCGCCCGTCGGTGATCAGCGCAACCTTCCCGCCCATGCCCTGTCCGTAGAGGGCCGCGGTGGTCGCCAGCATCTCTCGCATCCCGGGGCCACCTTTGGGCCCTTCGTAACGGATCACGAGCACGTCGCCTTCCCTGTACTTCTTCTTCTTGACGGCCTCGAAGCACGCTTCCTCCCCGTCAAAGCAGCGCGCCGGGCCGGTAAACTTCAAGTCCGCCATCCCAGCAACCTTGGCAATGGCGCCTTCCGGCGCGAGGTTGCCTCTGAGCCCGACGACGCCGCCGGTGGCGGAGAGCGGCTTGTCGGCGGGGCGGACCACGTCCTGGTCCTTGTTCCACTTCACTCGCTTGAGGTTCTCGGCGACCGTGCGCCCAGTCACGGTTAAGCATTCGCCGTGAAGATACCCGTGGTCGAGCAGCGTCCTCATCAAGAGCGGAACGCCGCCTGCTTCGAACATATCTTTGGCAACATAACGGCCACTCGGTTTCAAATCCGCGACATATGGTGTCCTTTTGAAGACATCGGCGACGTCGAACAGGTCGAACTTTAAGCCGCATTCGTGGGCGATGGCGGGCAGGTGCAGCGCGGCATTGGTCGAGCCGCCGGACGCCGACACCACCGCCGCCGCATTCTCCAGCGCCTTCCTGGTCACGATGTCGCGCGGGCGCAGGCCGGCCTTGATCAGCTCGACGATCTGCTCGCCGGCGGTCATGCAGAAGGCGTCGCGGATCTCGTAAGGCGCCGGCGCGCCCGCCGAATAGGGCAAAGCGAGCCCGATCGCCTCCGATACGGTCGCCATAGTGTTGGCGGTGAACTGGGCCCCACAGGCGCCCGCCGACGGGCAGGCGTGCTGCTCGAGCGTCTCGAGATCGGCGTCCGACATCTCCCCGACCGAGTACTTGCCGACCGCTTCGAACACATCTTGGATCGTGACCGGCTGGCCCTTGAAGGTGCCGGGCAGGATCGAGCCGCCGTAAATGAAGATCGACGGCATGTTCAGCCGGCACATCACCATCATCATCCCCGGCAGGGACTTGTCGCAGCCGGCAAGACCGACGAGCGCATCGTAGGCGTGCCCGCGCATGGTCAGCTCGACCGAGTCGGCGATCACCTCGCGCGAGGGCAGCGAGGATTTCATGCCCTCGTGGCCCATGGCGATGCCGTCGGTCACGGTGATGGTGCAGAACTCGCGCGGCGTGCCGCCGCCGGCGGCGACGCCCCTCTTCACCACCTGAGCCTGGCGCATGAGCGAAATGTTGCAGGGGGCGGCCTCGTTCCAGCAGGTGGCGACGCCGACGAAGGGCTGATGGATCTGCTCGCGCGTGAGCCCCATCGCGTAATAGTAGGAGCGGTGCGGAGCGCGCTCGGGACCCTCGGTCACGTGTCGGCTGGGCAGCTTCGCCTTGAGGTTGGCCTTCGCGTCCATTGCACCTTTCCGCCCCGGTTTTCTCGAGCGCGCGCCCCGAATGGGCGCAGCCCGGAAGTTGTTGGATCAACGTTTCACGGCCGCGTATGGCCAAATCGCGGCGCGGCGCGGCCGGATTCTGATCCTGATGTCAATGTTTTAGCCGTGTTGCACCCGCGCAACACGATTAATGAATGGTTAATAAAAAATGTCACACCTTGGCCACACGAGGGACTCGCTTTCGCAAAAGACCGCAGACGAGTACCGCGACTCACGGCCCGCGAAATCGCGGGTCGAAGCCAAGCTCGGTGCGCGCTTTGGCGATTGAGACCGCGCCGTCGTCGTCGGCGATGTTGTAGACGCCTGCGGCACCCCGCGTGATCGCAAGCAGCGCCGCGTGGGCCGCAGCGTCGACGTGCAGCGCCGCCTTCTGCCCGGATGATGCCTCACGCCACGTGCCCGGTCCATAGAGTAAGCCGTAGCGCAGCACGATGGCATCGAGGCCGGACGCCGAGAGCACCTGCTGCTCCATGTCTACCGCGCCCTTGACCGTGACCGCCCGCACCGGGTCGGCAAGGTTGAGCGGATCGGTCTCGGCATGCGGCTCGCGGCCGGCCGCGTAGGCAAAGGCGATGCTTTGCACGATGAAGCGGCGCGCCGCGGCGGCCTGCGCCGCGGCGATGAGGTTGCGCGTGCCTTCGGTGCGGATGCGGGCATTCTTCGGATAGGACGCGGCGATGCGCGCCTCATCGAATTGGCGCGGCAGATCGGTGAGCTGATGGATGACGACGGCGGGCTTTGCGGCGTGCACCGCCATCATCACCGCCGGCACGTCGAAAACGTCGAGCACGGCGGGCACCACCCCTGCCCGCGCAAGCTCGCTCGCGGTCGCAGCCGAGCGCGTCGTGCCGGTGACCTCGTGCCCGGCGCGAAGCAGAAGCGGCACCAGACGCCGGCCGATAGCGCCGGCAGCGCCCGCGAGGAATACTCTCATGGCCCCATGCTAGGCCCCCGCGCCGCTTCCGGTCGAGACCACTTGATGCCAAGGCCCAAGCTGCTCCGTGGAAGTTTCTTTGCCCGCAGCGTGCACGCGGTCGCCCCCGATCTCATCGGCGCGACGCTGCTGTTCAAGGGCGTCGGCGGCGTCATCGTCGAGGTCGAGGCCTACCACCACACCGATCCTGCCGCGCATTCGTTCGGCGGCCGCACCGAACGCAACAGCGTGATGTTCGGTCCCCCCGGCTACG